>DLQI01000027.1:0-1534 GCA_002478745.1 Rhodobacteraceae bacterium UBA7436
GATTTAGTGCTTCAGCTTACTTAGTTACAGCTGCTGCAACCAAAGCCAAAAGAATCAACGGCAAAAGAGCGCCTGTTGAAGAAGAACCAGCTTCTTCGATGATTACTGGTGCTTCGATTGTTGGCTCAGCGTAAGAACCAGCGAAAGATGTTGTTGCTACGGCTGTCAAAGCAGCTGCGAGTACTAGTTTTTTCATGTTATTCTCCAGATTAGGCGTACGCAGAAATTACTGGGCACGCACCCAAGACTTATCTCGTCCCTCTGTGTAAACAATTATTTGGCGAGATTGCAAACCCACATTGTCGTAATCATCACGAGAATGGTCATTTTCTCGTCAAATTAGCAACACTTGAGTGCCAACTTGTGTTTTGGAGAACAACTCTGCGATATGTTCGTTGTACAGGCCAATACACCCACTCGACGATTTACGGCCAATCTTGCGCGTGTCTTGCGTTCCATGAATCCGATAATACGTCCAGCTAAGATAAAGCGCGTGTGACCCCAAAGGGTTCTCTGGACCTGGACCAATGAACTTTGGCCATTCGGGATTACGTTCCAGCATCGATGGCGTCGGACGCCAGCTCGGACCATCGACCTTACGCGTAATTTCTGTACGACCGCGGCGAGTCAATTCTTCTGTGAGCGGAACACTAGATGGATAGAGTTTATATTCAGTCTGATCTTCATTCCAAAAATGGACTGCTCGACTGTCAATATCGACAAGAATTGCGCCTTTCTGTGTATTTTCAAAGTAAGTACGCCAATCCAGAGTACGGAAACTAGAGATGTTGCGACGCACTGATTTCGTCTGATCACGTTCTGCGAAACCCGGTAAATCGTTTATTTGAGCCAGTACAGGCGTGGCTAGAACGGCGGCAGATCCAGTTAGGAACGCACGGCGTGTAGGAATTTCAAATAGCTTTTTGGACATTATTGTCTCTCCATCGCTTATACTCTTGCCTTAGGGCGGACATTATTGCGCGAAAGACGCAGTCGCAAATCAAACAATCGTTATTGTGCGGGCTCACACCGATGTGCGTTTGAAATGCAACGCAACCCACGGTATGGCAAAAGTAACAGAAATTTCCGAGTGGAGCAAAAAATGGTCAGAATGATAGCAATTATGATGGTCGGGTTGATTTCACTTTCCGCCTGTACGCCAGCAGAGCCTCAATTGGGCCGTGACGGAAAACCAGCCACTAAGGTTTACAAGATTGGCCGCAATGCGACCGGTAAGCTTCAGTTCCGTATGCTTGACTCGGTAAACGCGCTGCGCGGCTCGAAGAGTGTTGCTCCTGTTGAGCTAAACCCACAGCTGAATGCCGCCGCAGCAACGCACTCACGCGATATGTCCATCCAAAACCGCCCTTGGCATTTTGGTTCAGACGGTTCATCTCCAATCGATCGCGTTCAACGCGTTGGCTATACTGGCCAGTTGGTTGGTGAAAATATCTCTGAATCTTATGAAACCGAATTGGAAACATTGGGTGCTTGGATTGAGCAACCAGACACACGCCGCACAATTCTAGCCGTC
>DLQI01000027.1:1692-5459 GCA_002478745.1 Rhodobacteraceae bacterium UBA7436
CAATCCGTCAGCAAGCCGTTTGGTGCCCATTGTGATTTCAGAGGAAACAGCAACGACCGGTGAAGAAGTCGCCGAAATTATCGCTGCTGCCGAGTAGTAAAACAGAAGCGTAGGACCGCGATTTATGGATTGATCTTAATCGGTGTACCGTTTTGTACCATCGAATAGATCTCTTCGATTTCGCGGTTCGGCACTGCGATACATCCCCAGGTCCAATTGTTTCTACCCAACTTACGGCGATCTGATTCACCGTGAATGAAAATATCTCCACCAGGAGGTTTGCCCAGCGCCGCAGCCTCTGACCGATCTTTAGCATTCGGATATGAAATCCCAATCGAAAGGTGGAATTTGCTGTTTGGGTTCCTACGATCGATGAAATAGTTGCCTTCGGGTGTTCTGCCATCGCCCTCGTAAAACTTGTCACCAATTGGGGCAAAGCCAAGGTCAAAACTATACTCTTTTAGTACAGTATTTTTGTGAAAAAGGAACATTTTACGTTCCGATTTATTCACAATGATATAAGTAACCTTAGGACCACGATACGTTTTGAATTTGCTTTTTGGCGTACACGCACTGACAATCGAAACGGCAAATCCAGCCAAAATCAAAGTTCTACGCTTCATATAGTCCACTCGCATTACTTTTAGAATATTCGGCTTCTAACATCACTGATGGCTTTCGGGATACTAAAAACAATGCGATCACCCGATAGTGAGCTTAGGTCCCTCAACCTTGGAATTTTCGCGCCGGAACGAACCAACCAATTCAACGTGCGAAGACCAGCGGAACTGATCAACAGGTTGAACCCATTCCAAAACAAACCCGGCTTCAACCAATTGCGCAGCGTCGCGCGCAAAGGTCACTGGATTACATGACACATAAGCAATCACGTTCACTTTTGAATTCGCAATTTCACGCACCTGTTCGACTGCACCAGCACGTGGTGGATCCAGAACAACAGCGTCAAACTTGGCCAATTCATCCGGCAACATAGGACGGCGGAATAAATCGCGGGCCTCTGATGTGACCGGTTTCAGATCAAGGGCCATGCGCCAACCCTGATCAAGGGCCGCGACCATCGCCTTGTCGCCTTCAACTGCATGAACGGCAGATGTCTGCGCCAAAGGCAAAGCAAATGTACCGCTACCCGCGAACAGGTCAGCAACGCGTTTGCTGCCTTTAACAATCTCACCAACCAAAGCCTGCAATGTCGCAGCACCGTGGGCAGTCGCTTGCAAAAACCCACCTGCAGGCACAACAACTTTAGCATTGCCAAAGGCGTGGCGCGGTGGCGTACGCATGGCGATCGTTTCACCATCCCATGTGAGACGGGCCAAACCACTGCGGTCACACAATTGCGCAAGTTCAGAACGCAAAGGACCATCTAGTTCTTTACCGCCCGTGACTGATGCATCCAAACCATCTTCAGACACAGTCAGCGTAACAGCCAATGCCGCCTTACGGCTGGTACCGATTGTTGCCAATTCCTCAGCGATTGGGAAACCTGCCATGATCTTGGGATCAAGCAACTGGCAATCAGGTACTTCGATAACAGTGCCACTAGCGCGACCATGGAAGCCAACCATCGCACCGCTTTTCGTACGCTTAGCTGCAACTGTTGCGCGCTGGCGTGATTTGGCGGGTGAAGTCAGTGTTGGACGAATTTCAGGTGACAGATCATGCGCAGCAAAGGCGCGTTTCACAATTTCCGCTTTCCACGTCGCAACGAATTCATCATTCGCATGTTGCAACTGACAGCCACCACAAGACTTAAAGTGACGACAAGGCGCAGCAACACGATCCGAAGATGGAGTCTGAATACGCACATCTTTCAGCGCATCGCCCTCTTGCCTTGCGGTCACGATTTCACCGGGCAAAGTCATCGGCGCGAACAATGGACCATCAGCGATACCATCGCCCTGATGGCCCAAACGGATAATTTTAAATTCTGTCATACGGCTCCCCTATCGCCAGTCGCACAAATACGAAAGGGTTATTGTGCAACCTGTGTTGATATGAACCCACCAGATTGCCGATCCCAATAGCGGGCATACAGACCCTGTTTAGCAAGCAACGTCTGGTGATCACCCACCTCGACGATGCGTCCCTTGTCCATCACAACAATGCGATCCATCTCTGTCAGTGTCGAAAGGCGGTGCGCAATTGCGAGCACAGTCTTGCCCTCCATCACACGCGCCAGCGCTGTTTGAATTGACGCTTCAACCTCACTATCAAGGGCGCTGGTCGCTTCATCCAAGACAAGAATTGGCGCGTCCTTTAAAATAGCACGCGCCAATGCGATCCTTTGGCGTTGGCCACCAGATAACTTTACACCACGCTCACCCAGATAAGCGTCATAGCCATCACGTTTCATATGATCTTGAAGTTCTTGGATGAACTCATGCGCTTCGGCTTTTTCAGCCGCAGCCATCACTTCAGTATCAGTTGCGTCAGGTTTGCCATACAGAATGTTGTCACGGGCAGACCTATTGAACATCGCAGTTTCTTGCGTAACCATCCCGATATTGCGGCGCAAGCTTTCTTGCGTGACATTTTTAGTATCCACGCCATCGATTTCAATTGTACCGGCTTCAGGATCATAAAGGCGCAAGAGAAGTGAGACCAACGTCGACTTACCCGCCCCCGATGCACCAACAATGCCCAGCTTTTCGCCAGCACCAATCGTAAGGTCAACATCCATCAACCCACCCGTTTCGCGACCATAAGCGAAGCTAAGATTGCTGAATTTGATCTCTCCTTTTGGAACAGACAACACAGGGGCATGATCCGCATCATCCACGCGATCTGGACGTGTTAGGGTCTTCATTCCGTTCTCAATCTCACCCACATTGGAATAGATAGCCATCAGTGTGAAACTTACCCAGCCTGTCATCTGCGCGATACGGATCGCAATTGCACCCGCTGCCACAATATCACCCGACGACGCCTCACCGCGTTGCCACAATAGGATGGTGCCGCCCAACAATAGAACCGGCAGCAATCCAGCCAAAGCCATCAATCCAAATCGGAATGTCGCAGACAGGTAACCAAAACTTAGCGCGCTTTCGCGAAAGGATTTCATAGCGCCAAGGGCTGCGCGATCCTCGTGGTCAGAATGGGCAAACAGCTTAACAGTTTTGATATTCGTGATGGTATCGACAACTTGCCCAGAAACCATCGCACGTTTTCCAGCGCGATCAGCCGAGCGCACGCGTACACGCGGAAGGTACCATTTGATCAGCGCGAAATAGAAAACCAGCCAAACGAAGAATCCAATGGCCACACGCCAATCAATGGCCACCAGCAACAGAATTGATCCGAACAAAGACGCCAACGCGAAGGCAACAACGTTAATTACCTCGGATGCAACATCCGTTACAGCCCGCGCACATTGTATCTGTTTTTGAGCAATACGGCCTGCAAAATCATCATCGAAAAAGCTGACATTCTGGCCCAAGGTCCAGCGATGCAAACGCGACAAAACCAACGGATTTACACTGGGCTGCACGATGATCGAATTGGTCGCAGCAGATAGGCCAAACAGCACGGGACGGGCGATCAGGAAAAAAGCCAATGCACCTGCGATTAATCCTACATTGGTCACGGAAAAGAACCCATCGGGCCCCAGCGTAACTGTAGCATCAATAACGTTTCCAAGGATCAACGCAGTTCCAGCTTCCATCGCGCCAGCAGCAGCAGAAAAGAACGCTGCAAACCACAAGGCGGGCCATGAACCAGACAAGCACCAGCGCATAAACGCACCCAAT
>DLQI01000028.1 GCA_002478745.1 Rhodobacteraceae bacterium UBA7436
CGAAGAGATTTTTGAGAGCTTTGAACATGCCGGTGGTGAGAGCTTTACCTACATTCCATGCCTGAATGACGACGATGCGCACATCAACGCGCTAGGAACAGTCATCGAAAGAAACCTGCAGGGTTGGTTGGACTAAGAAAGTTGATTTAGTGCCGGATTCAAAAGCTGGATCTTTTACGTCTAGATAGAAATTCATACGCTAGAACGGAAAAAGGCGACGCTTTAAAGCGTCGCCTTTTAATTAGCATAGTGCGTAAGCAGCTTACTTAGTTACAGCTGCTGCAACCAAAGTCAAAAGAAGCAATGGCAAAAGAACGCCAGTTGAAGAAGAACCAGCTTCTTCGATGATTACTGGTGCTTCGATTACTGGCTCAGAGTAAGAGCCAGCGAAAGATGTTGTTGCTACGGCTGTCAAAGCAGCTGCGAGTACTAGTTTTTTCATGTTATTCTCCAGATTAGGCGTACACAGAAATTACTGGGCACGCACCCAAGGCTTACCTCGTGCCCCTGTGTAAACAATTATTTAGCAGGATTGCAAACCCACATTAGTAGATTCATCACAGGAATGGTCCTTATTTCGTCAAATTAGCAACACTTGTGTGCCCACTTTTGTCTTTGAAAACAGCTCAGCAATATGTTCATTGTACAGACCAATACAGCCGTTTGACGATTTACGTCCAATTTTGCGCGTGTCGTGCGTTCCGTGAATACGGTAATAAGTCCAGCTTAGATAAAGAGCGTGCGATCCCAGTGGGTTCTCTGGCCCTGGGCCAATGAACTTTGGCCATTCAGGATTGCGCTTCAACATAGATGGGGTTGGGCGCCAACTTGGACCATCTACTTTGCGCGTGATTGTTGTACGACCCCGGCGGGTCAATTCATCTGTGAGCGGGACACTAGATGGATACAGCTTATATTCGGTCTGATCTTCGTTCCAAAAATGAACTGCGCGGCTATCGATATCAACAATAATCGCGCCATTTTTAGTGTTTTCAAAGTAAGGACGCCAATCAAGCGTACGGAAACTAGAAATGTTGCGACGCACTGATTCCGTTTGATCACGTTCTGCGAAACCCGGTAAATCGTTTGTTTGAGCCAATGCTGGTGTGGCTAGAACGGCAGCAGATCCGGTTAGGAACGCACGGCGTGTCGGAATTTCAAATAGCTTTTTGGACATTGTTGTCTCTCCATCGCTTATACTCTTGCCTTGAGACGCACATTATTGCGCGAAAGACGCAGTCGCAAATCAAACAACCGTTATTGTGCGGGCTCACGCCGATGTGCGTTTGAAATGCAACGCCACCCGCGTTATAGCCTCAGTAACATAAATTTTCCGAGTGGAGCAAATAATGGTCAGAATGATCGCAATAATGATGGTCGGATTGATTTCGATTTCTGCCTGTACGCCGTCTGAACCTCAATTGGGCCGTGACGGTAAGCCAGCTACGAAAGTGTACAAGATTGGTCGCAATGAGACCGGTAAGCTTCAGTTCCGTATGCTTGACTCGGTAAACGCGCTGCGTGGCTCGAAGGGTGCTGCTCCTGTTGAGCTAAACCCACAGCTGAATGCCGCAGCAGCAACGCACTCACGCGATATGTCCATCCAAAACCGCCCTTGGCATTTTGGTTCAGACGGTTCATCTCCAATCGATCGCGTTCAACGCGTTGGCTACACTGGCCAGCTGGTTGGTGAAAACATCTCTGAATCTTATGAAACCGAATTGGAAACATTAGGTGCTTGGATTGAGCAACCAGACACACGCCGCACAATTCTAGCCGCCGATGCCAAAGATATGGGTTTCGCGTGGCATCAAGAAGAAAACGGTAAAATTTGGTGGACCCTGATCATGGGCAACCCATCAACATCTCCGTTGATTCCGTCAGCCAATCCGTCAGCAAGCCGTTTGGTGCCCATTGTAATTTCAGAGGAAACAGCAACGACCGGTGAAGAAGTCGCCGAAATTGTCGCTGCTGCCGAGTAATAAAACAAAAGCGTAGAGCCGCGATTTAAGGATTTATCTTAATCGGTGTTCCGTTTTGGACCATCGAATAGATCTCTTCCATTTCGCGGTTCGGCACAGCAATACATCCCCAAGTCCAATCGTTTTTTCCCAATTTGAGGCGATTTGATTCCCCGTGGATAAAGATATCTCCACCTGGTGGCTTGCCCAGCGTCGCAGCCTCTGACCGATCTCTAGCATTGGGGTATGAGATACCAATCGAAAGATGGTATTTACTGTTCGGATTTCTGCGGTCGATAAAATAGGTGCCTTCCGGCGTTCGACCATCGCCCTCAAAAAACTTATCTCCAATCGGTGAAAAGCCAAGGTCAAAGTTATACTCTTTCAGGACAGTGTTATTGTGGAACAATAACATCTTACGTTCTGATTTATTCACAATAATATAGGTTACCTTAGGACCACGATAGGTTTTGAATTTGCTGTTTGACGTACATGCACTGACGATCGCAGCCGCAAGACCAGTAAAAATCAAAGTTCTACGCTTCATACAATCCACTCAGTTACTTATTAGAATACTTAATTTCTAACATCCCCGATCTATTTCGGGATACAAAAAACATGCCGATCACCCGATAGTGAGCTTTGGCCCTTCAACCTTAGAATTAGTACGCCGGAATGAACCAACCAATTCAACATGCGAAGACCAACGGAACTGATCAACAGGTTGAACCCATTCCAAAACAAACCCGGCCTCAACCAATTGCGCGGCGTCGCGCGCAAAGGTGACTGGATTGCACGACACGTATGCAATCACGTTCACTTTTGAATTGGAAAGCTCACGGACCTGTTCAACCGCGCCAGCACGAGGCGGATCCAAAACAACAGCGTCAAATTTAGCCAATTCGTCAGGCAACATCGGACGACGGAACAGATCGCGGGCCTCGGTTGTGACAGGTTTCAGATCGAGCGCCATACGCCAACCCTGATCAAGGGCCGCGACCATTGTCTTGTCGCCTTCAACAGCATGAACAGCAGATGACTGCGCCAAAGGCAAAGCGAAAGTACCGCTACCCGCGAACAGGTCAGCAACGCGTTTGCTGCCTTTAACAATCTCACCAACCAAAGCCTGCAATGTCGCGGCGCCGTGTGCGGTTGCTTGTAAAAAGCCACCAGCAGGCACAACAACCTTAGCATTGCCAAAAGCATGGCGTGGAGGTGTGCGCATAGCAATTGCTTCGCCGTCCCATGTAAGACGGGCCAAGCCACTACGGTCACATAGTTGCGCAAGTTCAGAGCGTAATGAACCATCTAATTCTTTGCCGCCTGTGACAGAAGCATCCAAGCCATCCTCGGACACCGTCAGCGTAACAGCCAATGCTGCTTTGCGGCTGGTACCAATAATCGCCAATTCCTCAGCAATTGGGAAACCCGCCATGATCTTGGGATCAAGCAACTGACAATCCGGCACCTCGATGATCGTGCCGCTTGCGCGACCATGAAAACCAACCATCGCACCACTTTTCGTGCGCTTGGCTGCAACTGTTGCACGCTGACGTGATTTAGCAGGCGACGTTAGTGTGGGTCGAATTTCAGGTGACAGATTCTGAGCCGCAAAGGCGCGTTTCACAATTTCCGCTTTCCACGTCGCAACGAATTCATCACTCGCATGTTGTAACTGGCAACCACCGCAAGATTTGAAATGACGGCAAGGCGCAGCAACTCGATCTGACGATGGCGTCTGAATACGCACATCTTTCAGCGAATCGCCCTCTTGCGTTGCAGTCACAATTTCACCGGGCAAAGTCATCGGCGCGAACAATGGTCCATCAGCGATACCATCGCCCTGATGACCCAAACGGATAATTTTAAATTCTGTCATACGGCTCCCCTATCGCCAGTCGCACAAATACGAAAGGGTTATTGTGCAACCTGTGTTGATATGAACCCACCAGATTGCCGATACCAATAGCGGGCATACAGACCCTGTTTAGCAAGCAACGTCTGGTGATCACCCACCTCGACGATGCGTCCTTTGTCCATCACAACAATGCGATCCATCTCGGTCAGCGTCGAAAGGCGATGCGCAATTGCGAGCACAGTCTTACCCTCCATCACACGCGTCAGCGCCGTTTGAATTGACGCCTCAACCTCACTATCAAGGGCACTGGTCGCTTCATCCAAGACAAGGATTGGCGCGTCCTTTAAAATAGCACGCGCCAATGCGATCCGTTGGCGTTGGCCACCAGATAGCTTTACACCACGCTCACCCAGATGAGCGTCATAGCCATCACGTTTCATATGATCCTGAAGTTCTTGAATGAACTCATGCGCTTCAGCTTTTTCAGCCGCA
>DLQI01000156.1 GCA_002478745.1 Rhodobacteraceae bacterium UBA7436
TTCAACAATTTTTCCAGCATCAAGAACCAAAATACGATCCATTTGGGCAATCGTAGACAGACGGTGCGCAATCGCGATCACTGTTTTGCCCTCCATCATCCCATACAGCGTCTTCTGAATTGCAGCTTCAACTTCGCTATCCAATGCACTTGTCGCCTCATCCAACAACAAGATCGGCGCATCCTTCAAAATGACACGGGCCAAGGTCACGCGTTGGCGCTGACCGCCTGAAAGCTTCACACCGCGTTCGCCAACTTGGGCCTCATAACCACGCCGACCTTCGGGATCAGTGAGGTCCTGAATAAAAGTATGCGCCTCTGCCTGTTTAGCCGCTGCAATTATATCGGCTTCTGAAGCGTCAGGACGGCCATAAAGCATGTTGTCGCGAACCGAGCGGTGCAGAAGCGAACTCTCTTGCTGGACCATCCCAATATTCATCCGCAGGCTGTCTTGGGTCACCTGCCCCACGTCCTGTCCATCAATCAATATTTGACCGCTGTCAGGATCATAAAACCGCAGAAGTAACTTGACCAAAGTCGACTTTCCAGCACCTGAACGGCCAATCAGCCCAATTTTTTGACCCGGTTCAATCACCAAATCGACTGCATCCAAGCCGCCGCTTTTACGACCGTAATGATGGGTTAACCCTTTTAGTTCGATCCGCCCTTTGTCCATCTTCAACGCTTTGGCATTTGAGACATCCTTAAGCATAATCGGTTGCGCAATCGTTTCCATTCCCTCAGCTACTACCCCAAGCTGGCGAAAGAACGATGTCAGCGCCCACATGATCCAACCCGTCATCGAATTAAGGCGCAACGTTAAGGCGGTAGCTGCTGCAACCACCCCAACAGAGGCGGATCCCTGCATCCATAACATGATCGCCCAACCTACAACACCAACGATCAAAAGACCGTTCAGTGTAACCAGCATCACATCCATGATCGTGAAAATACGCATCTCTTTTTGAAATGTCCGGCGCGTGTATTCGATGGCATCTTTGGCGTACTCCAACTCGCGATCATGATGTGCAAACATCTTAACCGAATGAATGTTGGAATAGGCATCAACTACGCGGCCAGTCACAGTCGACCGCGCATCAGACGCCGCCTGAGACGCTGGGCCAACACGTTTGACAGTCCAAGAAATCAAAAGGCTATAAAGGGCAAACCATGCGATCAGTGGCATCAGCAGACGTGCATCAGACGTAGCCAGCAAAATTGCGGCACCAATCAAATATGCCAATGAGAATGAGATCGCGTCAAACACCTGAAACACCACCTCACCCGCCGCAGGTGGCGTTTGCATGATACGGTTAGCAATGCGTCCCGCGAAATCGTTTTCAAACCAACCCACTGATTGTCGCAGGACATGTTTGTGTGCACGCCAGCGAATAAGCGTGCCGAAGTTTGGAAGGATTGTGTTGTTAAGCAAGGCCACATCCATGACCTGCAACAAGGGACGAATGGTTAGGATCAAAACCGCCATCACTATAAATTCAGTCCCGTATTCATCCCAAACTTGTGCAGGTTCACCACCCAACACATCCACAACACGACCCATGTAATAAATCAGGCCAACCTCAACGGATGCTACAACCAGTGACATCACGGCAGTAAACAAAAACACCGCCTTAAACGGTTGGCTGTATTCCCACATGAAGGGCCATAGTTTGGTCGGGGGTGTATCGGTTTCCTTGTAGTCAGCGTAAGGATCCACAAGGTTTTCTAAAAATTTAAACATTATAAAAGCTGTTCTTTTGTTTTTGTAAAATTCGAGGCAATCCATTCAGCCTCAAGTTCCTTGAGGCGTTTGCCAAGCGCGGGACCACTAAACATATTCGTTAAATCGGATGCTTTAATCGGGAATTTTGCAGCTGAACCAACCACAACACGATCCAGCATCTCGTTTACAGGCGGGGATCCCGAATATGCGCAGCGCAACGCAACAATGCCCTTCGCGACATCCATACCCAATCGATAGCCCAACTCACCCGCACCTGCCATCGATTCAATTCCGTCACGATATTGCATCAGAAGACGCGCCTGCACTTTGGACAGGCGCAGTGCTATTTCAACACCCGATCCACCTAAAGCTGCCAATCGACGTATTGGATCTGGCGACAGATCCCACAAAGATTCAACATGGATCAGCGGTGCCAACCAAGCATCATCAGCACCTTGCAGCACTACATTCAAAACACCAGTTTGACGCATAACCGCGACTGCAACAGCAGGATCTGTCGCGTTGAACAACTTTACCATTTCCATCCCTACACGTTCTGCAGAAAGGGTTTCCAAACCATCAAGGTTAGAGGAAATTGCGTTCAGCGCGTCCAGATCAAAGCCTTGATCAATCGCGCCGTACCATGCCGAAAAACGAAAGAAACGAAGGGTGCGCAGATAATCTTCGCGAATGCGCTGATCTGCATCTTCGATAAATCGGACCCGCCGATCCAGCACATCCTGAATACCGCCCAACGGATCAACGATTGAACCATCGGGACGGGCGTAAAGCGCGTTCATCGTAAAATCACGGCGACGTGCATCATCAATAATGTCATCCGAAAACGCCACTACAGCGCGGCGCCCATCGGTTTCCACATCACGGCGGAAGGTCGTGATTTCATACGGAGTGCCCGACGAAACAACCGTAACGGTGCCATGGTCAATCCCTGTCGGGATCGCCTTAAGCCCTGCATCTTTTGCAAGTTTCATCACTGTTTCAGGGTGGGCGTTTGTGGACATATCAATGTCACTGGCAACTTCATCCAATACGACGTTGCGCACACATCCACCAACAAAGAAAATATCGTACCCACCATCCTCAATCGCCGTGCAGACACGGGCAACCTTAGGGTCATTCAACCATGGCGTTTCCGCCGGCAAACTTAGTTCATTTTGTCGGTCCATGCCCGCAGCATACGCGCAGTCGCACCCCAGATGTAATAGGGCCCGTAAGGTACAGCGAAATATGAACGAATTTCACCACGCCAGCGACGCGACTGAATGCAAAAATTCTCTGCGTTCAAGACGTGAGACAAAGGCACACGAAACACTTCTTCGACTTCACCCCGCTCTGGGACAAGATTAAATTCTTCTCGAACAAGACCAATCACAGGCGTTACCTGAAACCCTGAAACTGTTTCATGGCTAGGCAATGTGCCCAAAACCTCAACCAAATCCGTTGGCAAGCCAATTTCTTCACGCGCCTCTCGTAAAGCAGCCGCAACTACATCAGTATCGTTTTCATCCTGCTTTCCACCAGGGAATGCGATTTGGCCCGGGTGATGCTTAAGTGATGACGATCGTTTAGTTAGGATAAGCTCAGCAACTCCATTACGAATTATAACCGGCGCAAGGACACCAGCAGGGCGCAAAACACGATCCGTTGGTTTGGTGAAGTTTGGATTTAGATCAAAGTCGGACGAGGGGTTTCCCCCCTCGCCCAGTGCTGACCGGATCGATGAGATCAGATCACTCACTTTTAGCCTTTTCAACTTCCAGCCCAACAGATGATGGATCGAGATCGTAATGCGCACCACAAAATTGACAGTCCGCGGTGACGCGACCCTCATCAGTTGTCATCGTAGCAATGTCTCGTGCCGAATAAATCGATAAACTCTGACGCACGCGATCTTCCGAACAGGTGCAACCAAATTTAATGGGTTGCGCCTCATAGACACGCGGCTTCTCTTCGCTGAACAGGCGCACCAATAGATCGCTTGGCGCAACCATCGGGCCAATCAGTTCCATTTCCTCAACCGTATCGAGTAAAATATTGGCTCTATTCCAATTCTCAGAAGCATCCCCGTCCAACAAATCTTCAGCTTGTAAAGACCCACCAGACCCTTCAGCATCTTTCGCATATGGCGATGCTTTTGGCATGTGCTGCAACATCACGCCGCCAGCACGCCAAGTTTCAGGCTGGCCAGCCTCAGTTGAGCGACCAAACGATAAAGAGAAGCGCGTTGGCAACTGTTCGGACTGTGCAAAATAAGCTTGGGCGCTTTCGGTAATAGATTTACCATCCAATGCGGCAATTCCTTGATATGGAGTCATCCCCTTACCTTGGTCGATCATAATCGCAATGTAGCCTTCACCAAGTTGCTCAAACGGATCCGCATCTGTAATACGTTCAGCATCATAGCTCGCATAGGCACGAATACGTGCCGGTTGGCCTTCGTCATCAGGGCCGTAATAGTCAGTCGCGATCATGCGCACTGCACCCTTAGTCTGCACCTGCATAGACAGCTTCCAACGGGTCTTAACCGTTTGGCCAATCAATGCGGTTAATACAGCCATCTCAGCGACAAGCGCTTCGACTTGGGGCGGATAATCGTGTTGATCCAAGATACCGTCTAACACACCGTCCAGACGCGCTACGCGTCCACGGATGTCCGAAGCATCAAGCTGAAATGGCAGGACTGTGTCGTCCCACGCGATCTTAGGTGCAAGTGTCATAGGGGTTTCCTTAGTTGCCGGTCGTTGGCATATCGCGTCTATATAACACTAGAAACCCAAACAAAAAGAGGAGCACGTCAAATGATACGCCGTATCGGCCAACCGCCACTATCCAATCAACGCTATACACTACGCGCCGGCGCTTACGCGATCCTACCCCTGCAAAAACGATTGTTGCTGACAGCCCAAGTTAGCGATTTGATTGATATCCAACTTCCAGGAGGTGGGATTGACCCCGGAGAATCCCCAATCCAGGCTCTACATCGTGAGGTAATGGAGGAAACTGGCTGGCGCATCGCTGCTCCAAAACGTTTAGGAACCTTCCGTAGGTTTGTTTTTATGCCAGAGTATAATCAGTGGGCGGAAAAAATTTGCCACATTTATGTCGCCAGACCCACGCGGCAAATCTGTGAACCTTTAGAGCCTAGCCATTTTACCACTGTTATAAATCCGACTGAAGCTGCAATTGCATTGGGTAATGATGGGGATCGCATGTTTGTCGAGCAATTTTTTGGGCTTTGACATTAATCACTAAATGCAAACAGAATTCCTGAAACGTAATCAGGGTAATCGTCACTTTCCACAAAACCTGTTAGGTTCAAAATCAACGCATCAAAGAACGCAGCACCTTTGGTGATCCGTAGGTCGTGCATAAGTCCCTCTAATCCTTCTTAGCCAAACATGCTCACATCAGAACTTGGGCAATCAGTAACCCCATCTGAAAGGGTCAAAACCCAATCGCTTGTTTTGAATCTATTTGATACTATCCAAAGGTAACATTGGGGAGCAATCCGACTGGAAAACCATCGATACCTTTTTGCTCAACTTAGCCATCAGCTCGCTGCACCGCTTGAAATGGATGCCCAGCGTGGGCCCAGATCCTTTAACCCGTTACCAAATTCACATCCACCAAGAGCAGTGTGAAATAGTGTTCTGTTTTCGCCTCATCTAAAATCAGCTCATTCAAAACCGCGATCACTTCAGCAGGAGACAATAGGCAATAAATCACATATTTTAAAGGGTCCTAAAACCACGTAGCATTACTATTTAAGAGTTGCCCCTATTTAGCTGCGAAACCTTGCCCTCTGCTCATCCAATGCCATATCGATGATAAAAATTATTTTACTGTACAGACAATGGTCTGTGTCTTTTTAGAACAATAACTTCAGTCGTAAAAATTTACCCAGACCTCGACACTTAGTTTATTACATAATAGTGATAAATGACTATTATAATCCTTTAGGAATACGATACATAATGAACCAAGATGGTTCAAAATTAATAGCTGATGACGAAATCGACCTTAAAGAGTAACTGGCGCGTATTAGTCTCAAGTAATGAGGATGGATATTCTACTCTAGACGGGCCATCTTTGGGAGCTCACAGGCGTGTTAACCTTTCAAATTTGTGGAGACCAATAGTGACCATTGATGCGCTAAGCTCTGCTGTACCTTCTGAGCTGGTGTCAGATAAATTGGCCATAAATTAAGCCATTCTGAGATTACAATATTTTTAAAAGTTACGAAATCTCTACAAAAGATATCCTTAACTGCTCCAAATTTTCCCCGATGATGGGTTTATCGTCTGTTTACATGAAGGGCAAAAAGGCAGTCGCCATTGGAGGTCAAAGTATGGATCATAGGTCTTGATAACAAATTGACCTACATGACAGATAATTTTAGCTTATCGGAAGGTTTAAGGCTCTTAACCCCACTGAGTTACGTTGGAGCCAGCGCCAGGTTTGCACCTGTGTTTTTGGCCACCTATCCTAGTTCCAGACCCGCTCGCGCGTAATACCACAGCCCTGCCTCGGCCTGGAGCCCGCACGCCCTCGCATGAAGCCTGGCGTGAGCGTGTCCCATCCCGCCTACTTCGCGAGTTTGTTCAGCAACTCGTAGTTCTCGGCCATGATCTCTTCTGCCACCGCCATCTGCGCCTCAAACTCCCCGCCGCATGGCAGGAGCTCGATGCCGGCCGAAGTTACGAACGATGTGATTTTGAGTTTTGTCATAGTCATCTCCCAGTCCTGAACCGCGGATAGCCCTTATCACTGTATCGAAAGTCGCCCGGAATGAACGGGGTAATCCTGCGGCGGTATCTCGTAGGCAAGATGTGTAACGCACGCTAGAGAGCGGGGCGGGGCTGCGCCCTCTCCAGCCGCTTGCCTTTGCCCCATGCGCCCGCTACGCCCACCACATGCGCAAGTACCTCGACATCCCCCTCACAGCCTTTGTGGCCATCACCCTGAGTGTGGCCATGCTCTGGCCCCTCGAGGCGCCCCCGCCCGTGCCCGAGGGCAGCGACAAGCTCGTGCACTTCATAGCCTTCGCCGCACTCGCCTTCCCGCTTGCCCGCACCGGCCGCCTGGGGCTAGTTGCGGTGTTCATAGGTGCCAGCGCCTTCGGCGGCCTCATTGAGCTCATACAGCCCTATTTTAACCGCAGCGCTGACATGGGCGACTGGGTGGCTGACAC
>DLQI01000104.1 GCA_002478745.1 Rhodobacteraceae bacterium UBA7436
TGGCGGCAATGGGATGCGTTTAAAATACTCAAATCCTATGTACATGGATGACGTTGCCGTAGATTTTCCAGAAATGAAAATCATCCTTGCCCACCCATCATTCCCTTGGCAGGAAGAAGCGCTAGCCGTCGCCCAGCATAAGCCGAATGTTTACATTGACCTTTCAGGTTGGTCCCCCAAATACTTCCCAGACATTCTGGTGAAGTACTGCAATTCGATCTTGAAGAAGAAGGTGTTGTTCGGCTCAGATTGGCCAATGATTACACCAGAGCGGTGGTTGGCTGATTTCGAAAAAATCGCAATCAAAGACGAGCTGCGCGAGGGCATCATCAAAGGCAACGCCATGCAGCTGCTTGGGGTCGAGTGATCGGCTCACCGCCGCGTGGAAAACCGTTACTTTATTTACATAATGTTGATTATAGAGTGGTTTAATGCCAAGAGCTGCGATCGTTCCCCTGTGTACATCAATCACCAGAACGGGCAGACATAAACCGACGTTAAAAAGCAAAGGGCCCCAAAATGATCATTTATGGACTAAGCACCTGCTCTGATTGCCAGAAAGCACAAAAAGCATTGGAAGCCGCTGGCAATACGATCACGTTTCGGGATGTGCGCGCAGAACCTTTGACTGAAGCAGAGCTTGAAGAATTGCTGATCGAATTCGGTGACCGTTTAGTGGATCGCACCACGAATGACTATCGCGCCTTGAACACTTGGCTGAAGAACTCTGAAGCCGATGCACAAATTTCATCCAAACCCAAAGTAATGGCCCGCCCCGTTATTCGGGACGAGGGCCGTTTCTATTTAGGTTGGACGGACGAAGTTCAGCAGGCTTTGCTGGCTGACTAAGTCGCGCTCTTAAACAGGAAACTAACCCATCGAATCGAAGATCTTGCCACGCATGCGCAGATGATGTGATCTTCGGCCGTGTCGTCAACTAATGCCCTGATCATAGCAAGAGTCGCGATTCAGGTGTCGCGCACAGCCAATCGTCGTGAGTGAAGTTTGACCGAACCCTGCCTTACGGCTATGGACGGGATATAATCGCCAAAACGGCTTCCTGAAGTGGCGGGCAGACAACAATTATAGTACCATATGTCCAGTAAAAGATACACGTTCACTTCGGAATCCGTTTTCTAGGGGCATCCTGACAAGGTATGCGACCTTATTTCGGACGCCGTCTTGGACGCGTTTTTAAGCGAAGAGTCTGAAGCGCGCTGCGGCTGAAACCTTTGCTACCACAGACCGTGTTATCATTGCTGTCGAGGTTGGCGTGTGCGACTTCAGCAAGCGGACGGCTACAAGGGGTTATGCCAAACCTTACGAGCCCGAACCGGGCGGCCCGCAGCGTTTACGCGAAGCCACCTGCTGGGTAGACCTACGGTGTGGCTTCCATGATTTTGGACCTCTACAAAATCCGAGATTGCCTGCGAGGCGCTTGATCAGATAGGTAAGCTCTATGATGTCGAGCGTGACATATGCGGCCAGTATACTGACGTCCGCTACGTTCCGTGTATAATGCTGAGCCGCCAAGTGGCATTCAACCTGTTCAAGCAACATGGCCCCGTCGCGATCGATAACAATACCGGGGAGTGCGCCCTGCGCTCGATTGGAATTGGACAGAAGAATTGGCTATTTTCTAGGACAAATACCAGCGCAGAGACTCTGGCGCGTGCCATGACCATTATTGAAACCACCAAGCATACCTCGCCGACATTCTGACCCACGAACACAAGATAATCCGACTAGATAAACTGTTGCCATGGAATTGGGAACCGCTGGCCGTTGCTCATCAGGGGGTCGCATGACGGCTGCCACAACCCATGTCCGATCGTCGATCAGGCCGCAAAATGCTAGGCGTTGATGTCGCACTTCTCGAAGTGATCATCCCCAATGATACAACCTCACCTACGGCAACATCGTTAGCGTCGCCCTCGGGCCCGGCGACACTATCTCTACGCTGACCGACATGATCTGAGCCGCTCGTCCCATTAGCAAAGATTGGCACCCGAATTAAGGCTCAGCCGCTGTGATAACAATGGGGCGGTTCTATTCAATCTCCTAAACTACGGGGTTGCATGGGTAATCTTTACTGGGGAAAGAGCACTTGTGAACCGCCGATGGTCTGCTGGGGATCATGGCTATGATACGGATCGGTTGCGTGAATCTTTTATAGTTATTAGTATAACGCCTTCGATCCTCGGCAGAAAACCATGCAATAAGTTAGTCAAATATGACAAACGCCGCAACTGACATATTCTCGTTGTGGGTGTTGAATCTAATGTACCCACCTCAGCCTTAACGCATTGCTCAAAACAAAAACACTCGACAACGCCATTGCGCCAGCAGCAAGCGCGGGTGATAGAAGCAATCCAAAGGCAGGGTAAAATACTCCTGCTGCTACGGGGATTAGCAGGGCGTTATATGCAAAAGCCCAGAACAGGTTTTGCTTGATATTGCGCATCGTCATTTGGCTGATGGTAACCGCATTGACCACCGCACTTAAATCACCCGACATCATCACAACGTCTGCCGCCTCAATTGCAACATCCGTACCTGTACCGATCGCAATACCGACATCCGCCTTGGCCAATGCAGGCGCGTCATTGATCCCGTCACCAACAAAGGCAACCGGACCAGCCAATGTTGCGAGTGCCGCCAACTTACCCGCTGGCTTCGCCTCTGACACCACATTCGAAATACCCAATGCCTTGGCCACGTATTGCGCGGTTTCGTCACGATCTCCGCTGACCATCGCAACGGAAATTCCTTTGTTTTGCAATTGGGCAACGATAGCTTTGGCCTCTGGCTTGATCTCATCGGATACCGCAAAGACTGCGGCAACTCTATGATCAATTGTCATAAAGACAGGGGTTTTGCCTTGCAGCGCCCAGCCCTGCGCTTTGGCCCCAAAGTCACCAACTTCATGCCCCATCTCAAGCATGAAATGCGCAGTGCCCACTTCGATTACATGATCTAAAACATTCGCAGTTGCCCCACGTCCAACAAAGGCTTGGAAGTCCGCTGCCTTTGGAATCGTGACGCCCTCTTCAACTGCCCTCAAAACAATCGCTTTAGCGACAGGGTGTTCAGAACGCTGTTCAAGCCCTGCTATCAATGTCAGGATGTGGGCCCGATCAAACGCGGCATCGTGTTCGAACTCAGTGACCACTGGTGTGCCTTTTGTGAGCGTCCCTGTCTTGTCAAACACGATCGTCTTGATCGATTGCAGTTGTTGAAGGGCGTCTCCCTTGCGAAACAAAACACCCAGTTCGGCAGAGCGCCCTGCCCCGACCATGATGGAGGTTGGCGTCGCCAAACCCATCGCGCATGGACAGGCGACGATCAAAACAGAAACTGCAGTGATTAACGCAAATTGCAACGCAGGTGTCGGGCCAAAGATAAGCCATGCGATAAGGGTGATGGTTGCCAACACCATAACTGCTGGCACAAACCATATGGTCACGCGGTTCACCAAATCTTGGATCGGAAGACGAGTGCCCTGCGCATCCTCAACCATCCGAATGATCTGAGCCAATGTACTAGCCTCACCCACACGCGCCGCTTGGATTGTCAGGCTGCCCGTACCGTTGACCGTTCCACCAATAACCTCCGCGCCGGGGCCTTTGTCGACGGGCATCGGTTCACCCGTGACCATGCTTTCGTCGATAAAGTTTTGACCTGTTAGAACAACCGCATCTGCCGGAACGGTTTCGCCAGGGCGCAATTGAATTTCATCACCGATCTGGATTTGATCCGCTGCGATCTCAATCCACTGATCATTGCGCAAGACCATCGCAGTTTTTGCGCGCAACCCAACAAGGCGCGCAATCGCATCACCCGTACGGCCTTTTGCGCGGGCCTCAAGGAAGCGACCCAATAGGATCAAGGTGATGATGACACCCGCAGCTTCAAAGTAGACGGCCAAGTTGCCCATGGGCAACAAATTGGGTGCGAAGAGTGAAACCACTGAATACCCCCATGCCGCCAGTGTTCCGATCGCCACCAATGCGTTCATATCAGGTGCGCCGCGAAACAGGTTGGGCAAACCGAGAGTATAGAATGACCGGCCAGGCCAGATCATGACCAAAGTGATCAAGAGAAACTGTACAAACCAACTGTTAGTTTGCCCAACGGTGCTGGAAACCCAGTGGTGCATCGGCTGATACATATGCCCGCCCATTTCAACCACGAAAACTGGAAAGGTCAAAAGCCCAGCAATCAGTGTTTGGAAACCCAAAGTCCGCACCTGTGATTGGCGCCGTTCCACTTGTTCTTGGCGTCCGGCACCTGCAACTTTGATCTTGGCCTTATAGCCTGAGTCTGTAATCGCCTGGGCCACTCGGGCTTCAGCGGCGGCATCTGGCAGGCCTTCAACAATCGCCTCTTCCAGTGCCAAATTGACACGCGCTAAAGTCACATCTGGCAACGCCTGTAGTGTACGCTCCACCCGTCCAACGCAGGATGCGCAGTGCATTCCGCTAATATCATATGTGGTTAGGGACATATCATGCTTGCCTTTGTGACCTGATATAGAATGATATGGCGACAAACGTTGCTAAGGACAATGATATGACCACAATAACTGCGCCTCTTCTGACAAAGATCCGCAACCGTTTTGCCCATGTGGACAGTTGCCCGTTCACGGGGCCACGCATCTTTTTCGAGAATGCAGGTGGTGCTTTAACGCTAAACTCAGTTGTTGAAACCAGCGCAAAATTCGCAGCTATTCCCGATAACCAAGGCCGCGCGAATGCGGCGGCAGAGGCATTGATTGGGATTATCAAGAAATCTAAGTCTGATATGGCCACCTTCTTTAACGCGTCAAACGGTCAATTCTTTGTTGGCGAAAGCGGCACCGAGCTAACCTACCGTTTGATCCGCACCGCTGTGATGGGATCGGGTGGCGGCGCTGCGATCGGCTCTACTGTTGAGCACCCTGCCTCGCGCTCTGCTGCGCAGCATTGGGCGCAACAAGCTGGCATGCCCTACATAAGCGTGGCGCATGACGATGCAACTGGATTGGTAACGGCAGACGCATACGCCGCGAAAATGACCTCAGATGTTAAGGTCGCCACGATTCTACACACTTCCCCAGTGACAGGCATGGCAATTGATGTGGCCAGTATCGCAGCCACAATTCGTGCGATTGCGCCAGATTGTTTTATTATTGTTGATGGTATCCAACACGCCAGCCACGGTCGTATTGATATCGACGCCTATGGAATCGATGGCTATATTGTCTCACCTTACAAAGTATTTTCGCGCCATGGATATGGAGTGGCATGGGCTTCTGAGCGTTTGTCAAAATTGCCACTTGAAGCCTTAATTGATGGGCCGGTTGAAAATTGGGAAATGGGCACACGCGATACAGGGGCCTATGCAACATTTTCAGACGTGATCGATTATTTCGATTGGTTGGGCGGAGAAGTTTCTGACGCCACCAATCGACGCGCACGGATCGAAGCCGCAGGCGTCGCGATCAAGGCACATGAGAAATCGCTAACAGATGCCATGCTGTTTGGCACCGGAAATTTGCAAGGCTTGGCCGAGATTGAGGGTGTCACAATTGTGGGTGGTCAGGACAACCCGTCCCGCGAGGGATTGGTTTGTTTCGCGCTCGACACCGTCCCTGCCTTGGACATCGTGGACAAGTTGAACCAAAGCGGCATTCGCACACATATTCGCAAAGCAGATCACTATTCCGGCAATATCCTGACGCCACTGGGTCTGCCCGCCGCAGTGCGCGTTTCAATGTGTCATTACAATACAGTTGGCGAAGTCGCTGCGTTTTTAACTGCAATGAAAGAGATTTCAGAGAGCGCATGACGAAGTGGGAGGCGAGGCCTCACATTTGAAATCCATACGGATGTCGCTTGGTAATAGGTAATTTTTAGATGGCGGATATAATCGGCGAAAGTGTGGCAGCACATATTGACGGCGATTTTGTCGCCTTCCTGATCGGGCTGCGGATAAATAAGCCTTGGAAGATTCACAAATGGCTTCCCGCCGCCCTCGCCATGCCGCGTATGCTGAAAGAACTGTCTGCCCTACCCTCTGATGAAACTGGGTTTCTGGGGTATTCCAGCGCTACAACTGGCGTCATGGTTCAATATTGGCGCAGCTATGATCATCTTGAAAAATACGCACGCTCTCAAGATCACACGCACTTTTCTACATGGAATGCATTCAACAAACGGATCAAAGGCGCTCGCGCGGATGTTGGTATTTGGCACGAGACCTATCTGATAAAAGACGGACAGTATGAAGCCGTCTATTCCGGCATGCCTGCTTTTGGATTGGGCAAGGCATCAAGTCTTGTTCCTGCCACCGGTAAGCGCAGTGTCTCACGCTCTAGGCTGGAACGCTGATCAGTTGCGCGGCTGTGCATAGCTCATGCGGCTTAGCAATTCGGACGTGTTCTTAACCTCAAACTTGCGTAGCAATCTGGCGCGCACATCTTCAATGGTACGGGGCGATAGTCCTAATTCGCGGCCTATTTCCTTGCTAGTCATCCCACGACTTAACCCGCTTAGAACCTCGCGTTCGCGTTTGGTCAGTTGTGCACCGTCTAGCTGATCACGGATCGGTGCAAAGCTCATGACCAGATGCGCAAGTGGGTCATCTGGCGTCAACGTTCGTGCACGGAAACGGCACCAAACCGGCACACCGTCTTTGCGCCGCATCATCCGTTCGTCGCTATAGCTACCGTGTTCCTCCATCGCTTTCAGGCCAATATCACGAACCCGATCAAATTCAGCGTGGCTTGGATAAAGGATACGGAATGATTGGCCTAATAGGTCGGGACGATCATACCCTAACATTTCGGCAAACGATGTGTTACAAATGCTAAGGACACGGTGATGAGAGACCGCCATGCCAATGGGCGCTGCATCAAATGCCTGCGCCATCTTTTCTGTTAAATCATCCATTGCGTCACCCCGTGGTTATACGGTATTGATACCGTATACGATCGTCGCAATACTGCCAACAGGCAATTTAAACAGGTGACACATGACAACACCTCTTATGGTGCGCATCGATGGCAAACGCGACGATTTGGTCCAACTCACACAGGATCTGATCCGAATACCGACGCTTAATCCTCCTGGCGAAAACTACGGCGTTATCTGCGATTTCTTAAACAAACGCCTAAAGGCCTCAGGGTTTGAAACCCAGCTGATCCGCGCATTCGACACCCCAGGTGACAGCGAACGTTACCCCCGTTGGAACATCATTGCGCGGCGCGATGGTACATCTTTGGGCGATTGCGTTCACTTTAACAGCCACACCGATGTGGTTGAGGT
>DLQI01000142.1 GCA_002478745.1 Rhodobacteraceae bacterium UBA7436
TTCTTCAGCAGATGGTCCTGTTGATGCGGTTTGGGCCAACAATGTATTGATGGGCCGCAGCTTTGGGTATTTCGCATTTTTCCCAGCATCTGAAACAACGCCGTCTAACTCAGGAAACTGAGTGCAGGCCATCAGGGCTAAGGGTAAAATGAAAGCAATCAAGCGCATGTCTTTTTCCATCTGTTGTACGCTTGATGCACCAGCCAAAGGTTTGGCGCAAGCGGTGCTTGGTTCTGAACGCTTGTTCATATAACATTGGGGTATGGCACGTACAACAGGATCACATTCGGGCATCACAGGCCCTAAAATACGCACCGCCGCGCTTGAGCTGTTTGCCAAGCACGGGTTTGCCGCTGTTTCCATGCGCCAAATCGCCAGCGAGGTCGGTGTGCAGGCCGGCGCGCTGTATAATTACACACCCGATAAACAAAGCCTGCTGTTTGATCTGATGCAGTCCCATATGACCGAATTGTTGGTCGCTTTGCCTGATGAGGATGCAGCGCCGCCGTTGGAAATGTTAGAGCAGTTCGTCCGTTTTCACATCGCCTTCCATCATGAGCGGCCCGAGGCAGTGTTTATCGCCTATATGGAGCTGCGTAATCTGACGCCTGAGAACTTTGCCTTGATCGAAGACCTGCGCGGCCAATACGAAAACCGCCTTCAGAACATTCTGATCGCAGGGCAAGCAAGCGGCGCTTGGACTGTTAAAGATGCAAAGATCGCAACATTTGCGGTAATTGCGATGTTGACGGGTGTGAACACATGGTTTCGCAGCGAAGGCCGCCTTAGCCTAAGCGAAGTGCAGGACCAATATTGGCAAATGGTGCGCAGTGCCGTGGGCGGTTGATGCTGTAGGGTAGGTGACGGGAACCGCTCCAAACGCTTGGTTCTGTATTCCGGGGGACCTGTATGTACAGGTGGTCACCAGGTAATCGAACCAGGGTCCGAACAGAGCCAGCGGCCGAGGAATTGCTTAAGGCCTCTGGAATGTATAACCGATCACAGAGAGAGCAGAACCCGTCTCCCCTTAGGTAGGGCGTGCGAAGGGCGGGGGCAAGGGGCGTGTGTACGCCACTTGCCGTGATGCGCGGTTTTAGGCGTGGGCGTCTGTACGCATGCGGGCCAAATGATCATCCCAACCTTTGTCCAGCGCGAGTGTGAGGCCATAGCTTTCTGCATTCTGTGGCAGACCGATGTGTTCAAGGCTTAACTGTGTGCCGCCTGCAACCTCTATCAGGGTCCATTTAACGGTGCTGATCGCATCACCCATCGGCTTAATGATAAAGGTGTATTCGAGGTATTCATGTTCACGGGTAACAATTACGTCGCCCCACATCAGTAAATCACCACTGTCAGCACCAAACATTTTCATTGGCTGTCCTTCAGCCAAAGGGGTTTTGGGTGCGTGAAACCAGATCGCGAGTTTGTCAGGATCGGTGAGATATGCCCAAACAGTTTGCCGGTCGGCATTCAGAAATATTGATTTTCGAATAATACGGTCGGTCATTGGAGTGGTCCCTTTTGATCGTTGTTTTCGATAATATCATTTAAGTTGGTTAGTTGATTGCCCCAAAATTGATCAAAAAAGCTGATCCAGTCGCGCAAAGGGGCAAAGCCGTTTGGGTCAAGCGCGTTAAATCGCTCGCGCCCGGAAACACGTGTTGTGATCAGTCCGCCATCACTAAGAACGGTTAGGTGCTTTTTCACGGCCGCGCGGGTCATGTCGAAATGTTCAGTTAATTGCGCAATCGTATGCTCCCCGCCCGCCAAGCGTTGCAAAATATCACGCCGCGTTGGGTCGGCGAGGGCGCGAAAGCCATTTTGAGTGTAAATATCCATGAGTTCTCGATTTGACACCTTTTGGTATCACGTTAATAGGGTACTAAATGGTATCACGTTAAGGGCCGTTCTGAGAATTTGAAGTACGGTACGCCGATTGCCCCGATGCTAATCTGGCGTTCGGGGGGAACTGTGGGGTCGTCATTGCGACACCCAAGTATGTTGAATAATAAGCGGGCCCGCTGAATTTTTCGCGTGGCACATAGATCTCGGCTGTCAAACCGCAGTTGAATATGACCGGTGACATCAGTGGCTGGTAATTAGGGGTGCAGCCCAACAATCACTCAGCCGTTTGGCCATTATGTTTACGACAAGTCCGGAAACCTTGAAGGATCGATCACACAAATAATTATGCACGCCTCCTTAGGATTTCGTTAGGGATGCGAACTGTTGTGTCTGCAGCCCTAAATTTTGAGTTATTTTACAGTGCGGGCAGCCATAGCTGCAGCACGAATCTCTTCCGCGATTTCTTCGGCTTCGTCTGGTTCAAAATCCATTGGGACTTCGATACCTTGCGATTCGATGAAAATGCGGACCATGCCAAGGTCGGTTGGGCCGATTTGCATGTTTGCTTCGACGTCGCGTTGTTTATTGATGCCCATTGGGTATTCTCCGGAAATGATGAACCTGTGCTACCTACATGCTCTATGTTTGGCAAGATCGCGGATAAGTCGTTTGAAATATCCATTTTGGGCAGATTGATAAGATTGAGGTG
>DLQI01000029.1 GCA_002478745.1 Rhodobacteraceae bacterium UBA7436
TCCTCGAAGTTGCCTTCAAACCATTCAACGTGTGAATCGCCTTCAAACGCCAGCATGTGTGTACAGATACGGTCGAGGAAGAAACGGTCGTGCGAAATAACAACCGCGCAGCCTGCGAAGTCCACAAGCGCGTCTTCGAGCGCACGCAGTGTTTCCACGTCCAAGTCATTGGTCGGCTCATCGAGGAGCAGCACGTTGCCGCCGTCTTTGAGCAAGCGCGCCATGTGAACACGGTTGCGCTCACCACCGGACAGAAGCCCGACTTTTTTCTGTTGCGCGGAGCCTTTAAAGTTGAACGACGAGCAATAGGCGCGTGAGTTCACTTCGGCGTCGCCCAGTACGATCAGCTCGGCACCGCCAGAGATGGCTTCCCAAACGTTATCATCAGGGTTCAGGTCATCGCGTGACTGATCCACGTAGGACAGTTCAACCGTGTTGCCGATTTCAACTGTGCCCTCGTCAGGCTGTTCTTGGCCCGTAAGCATTTTGAACAGTGTGGATTTCCCCGCGCCGTTTGGCCCGATCACACCGACGATACCGCCCGGAGGAATGGAAAGCGTTAGGCCATCGATCAACAGCTTGTCGCCCATGGCTTTTTTCAGGCCTTCGATCTCGATTACTTTGTTCCCAAGGCGTTGGCCGTTCGGGATTACGATCTGCGCGTATGTTAGCTTTTCGCGCTCTGACACGTCGGCCATCTCGTTATAGGCGCTGATACGTGCCTTGGATTTTGCCTGACGGGCTTTGGCCCCTTGGCGCATCCACTCCAGTTCGCGTTGCATGGTCTTTTGACGTGATTTGTCTTCACGCGCTTCTTGCAACAGGCGCTTGGCTTTTTGGTCGACCCAAGAAGAGTAGTTCCCTTCCCATGGCACACCACTGCCGCGGTCGAGCTCCAAGATCCAGCTGGTGATGGAGTCAAGGAAGTAGCGGTCGTGGGTTACGATCAGGATGGTGCCTTTGTAATCGATCAGGTGCTGTTGCAGCCATGCGATTGTTTCAGCGTCCAAGTGGTTGGTTGGCTCATCGAGGAGCAGCATGTCAGGTGCTGACAACAACAGTTGGCACAGGGCCACACGGCGAGCTTCACCACCCGATAGGTCCGCGATGTTCGCGTCATCTGGTGGGCAGCGCAGCGCTTCCATAGAGACGTCGATTTGTGAGTCCAGATCCCATAGGTTTTCTGCGTCGATCTTGTCCTGAAGCTTGCCCATTTCGTCGGCAGTTTCATCAGAATAGTTCATCGCCAGTTCATTATAGCGATCAAGGACGGCTTTCTTTTCGGCCACACCCAGCATCACGTTTTCACGAACGGATAGGGTTTCGTCCAGCTTTGGCTCCTGCGGAAGGTAGCCAACTTTGGCCCCCTCAGCGTGCCATGCTTCGCCGGTAAAGTCTTTGTCCATGCCCGCCATGATCTTCATCAGCGTGGATTTACCCGCGCCGTTGGCCCCAACCACACCGATTTTCACACCGGGTAGGAAGTTTAGGTTAATGTTTTCAAAGCATTTCTTGCCGCCCGGGTAGGTCTTTGAGACGCCGGACATGTGGTAGACGTATTGATAAGCAGCGGCCATTTGGATGCTCCGATATAAAAGGACTAGGTTGCGGGATGTCTTATCGTGGGATTGTCGCTGCATCAACCGTGTTCGACCTAGCGTTACAAATGGGTGTGTTGATTGACATTGCGGGGTTCAAACGGGCAACAAGCAGCATGAAGTCTTCGTATCCATATGCCCGGAGCGGTCAGACCATTGGCCTGCTTGGCGGTTCCTTTGATCCTGCCCACGCGGGTCATGCGCATATCACCCGTGAAGCGCTAAAGCGGTTTGGCCTAGACCGTGTGTGGTGGATGGTGTCGCCGGGAAATCCGTTGAAGGATCGTGGCCCTGCGCCGATTGAACAGCGGATGGACCGCGCGCGGCTGGTGATGGATCACCCGCGTGTCGAGGTTACTGATGTCGAACGCCAGCTTGGGACGCGTTATACAGCTCAGACATTGCAGGCATTGCAGGCGCGGTATCGCGGTGTTCGGTTTGTGTGGTTGATGGGCGCTGATAACTTGGCACAGTTCCATCGGTGGCAGGACTGGCAGTGGATTATGGATAACGTCGCGATTGGTGTGTTGGCCCGCCCGGGTGATCGTATTTCCGCCCGTATGTCGCCAGCGGCGCGTCTGTATCGCGGGAACCAGATTGCAGGGCGTCATTCGCATATTTTGTCACGTGTTGGGACACCGGCGTGGTGCTTTGTGAATGTGCCAATGGTGGACCAGTCTTCGACCGCTATTCGTGCGGCGGGTGGTTGGAGTGCTTAGGCACGGAGACGTGCTGAGGCAATCCCTGCACCCATGACGATCAACAACCCGACCCATGTGAGCATCGCAGGCCATGTGTCAAAGAACACCCAACCCAAAATGACGGCAGCCAAAAGCTGGAAGTAGACCAATGGCGCAAGACGTGTCGCGGGGGCTGTTTTGTAGGCATATAACAGCAATAGGTTGCCCAGCATCGAAAACAGGGCTGATAGCGTTGTAAGCCACATGATTTCGCCAGTCAGGGTAGGGATGTTCGTCGCGCCGATGGGTGCCAAAACCAAGGCGCTGATAAACAGCTGAGTAAAGGTTAACCCAATGGGCGTGCCCAGATGTGCGATCCAACGCGATGCAGTGAGGAACGCACCATAACAAGTTCCAGCCGCCACGGCCCACAACAAGCCAACACCTGCGTCTGAACCAGGGCGTACAACTATCAACACCCCAATGAAGCCAAGGATGATCAAAGCAGTGCGCTGCCATGTGATCGCTTCACGCAGGAATATGGTTGCCAGAACGTAACTGACCAAGGGGCCGATAAAGAAGGCGGCAAAGACATCGGCGATGGGTTCTAAGGATAACGCCATTTGAATGCAGCTAAGCCCGGTTGCCATCAAGAGCGCCCGACCCCAGACCCGAATGTCTTTCAAAAGCGCCCAAGTTCCTTTTGGTATGAAAGGCAGCACCATCAATGCGCCGATGAAAAAACGCGACCACGACACATAGATTGGATGGGCACCCAAACCCCAGCTAAGCAGTTTGCCTGCGGTGTCCCCTGCGGGGATCATCGACATGGCGACAAACATGATGACAATGGATTGGGCGCTGAGTTTGTTCATGATCAATCGCTATCATGCCATTCAATGGATGCAAGCGTGAACGATCTGTGACTTGAGCTTGTCACAATTCATTGGTTAACTCAGCAACATGTTAAAAGATATTTCACGACGCGCATTTCTTGGCACTGCAATTTCTTACCTTGGAACGACCGCGGTTTTGGCCGAAGCCCCGCTGTACTCGCTGCGCCCTGCGCTGCGCGGTGCGGATGCGCCCAAGGTAGTTGTCAAAAGTGCAAATGCCCTTGTGCGTGCCTCACGGGTCAGTGGGCGCGTGGCTTTTGCTGTGGCAAATGCCAAAACAGGTGCGCGAATTGAGGGTATGAATGGGAACGTATCTGTAGCACCTGCCAGTGTGACAAAAGCGATCACCGCCCTGTATGCATTGGATGTGCTTGGCGCGAACCACAGGTTTCGCACGCGATTGATTGCGACGGGCAATATCACTGGTGGGGTGGTACAAGGTGACCTGATCTTAGCTGGCGGTGGTAACCCCATGCTGACCACTGATGATTTGGCAGAAATGGCAGGCCAGCTAAAAGCGGCTGGCATTACTGAGGTTAAGGGCAAGTTCTTGGTCTATGATGGCGCGCTGCCACGGGTCAAAACCATCGATAAAGATCAGCCCGTTCAGGTGGGGTATAGCCCTGGAGTCAGTGGAATCGCGTTAAATTATAACCGCGTTCATTTTGAGTGGCGGCGCAAATCTGGGCAGTATTCAACAACGATGGACGCGCGAACTGCAAAACATCGCCCAGATGTGGCAATGGCAAAAATGAAAATTGCGAACCGCAGTTCACCTGTCTTTACCTATGCTGACAAAGGTGGCGCTGATAATTGGTCTGTTGCTCGCGGTGCGCTGGGCGGTGGTGGGGCACGTTGGTTACCTGTGCGTAAACCCGCCCTTTATGCCGCTGATGTTTTCGCAACGATGGCAGGTGCGCAGGGCATCCGATTGAAACCTGTGAAGGTGGTGAACCGGATATCTGCAGGGACCGCATTGGTCACACATCAAAGTGCACCGCTACGTGAAATTCTGCGCGACATGCTCAAGTACTCGACCAATTTGACGGCTGAAATGGTGGGTCTGGCTGCAACGGTTAAACGCCGTGGCAAAGTCGGTGGGCTGAGGGCGTCGGCCAATGAGATGAACGCATGGACCCGCTCTGCTTTGGGTGTTCAAGGCATGAGGTTGGTGGACCATTCGGGGCTTGGCGCTGCAAACCGCATGACAGCCGACGCAATGGTTGGGGCATTGGTCAAAGCTTATGGCAGCAACGCGTTGCGCCCGATCTTAAAAAGCATCCCCGTGCGTGACGAAAACCGCAAAGTAATAGAAAACGCAGCGATCAAGATTGACGCAAAGACAGGAACGCTGAATTTTGTTTCTGGTTTGGGTGGCTATATGACGGCGCCGGACGGTACGGCCCTCGCGTTTGCTATTTTTTCCGGTGATGAGAAAATACGTTCGCGGATTTCAAAGGCGGATCGTGAAGCACCTAAGGGAGCTAAAGTCTACAACACCCGCTCTAAAAAGTTACAGCAGAAACTGATTGGCCGGTGGGGCGCTGTACACAGCAGTTAGCGCCTGCCCAGTACGGGCAAGCGCAGTATTCTTAGGCCGCGTTCTTGGCGCGGCTGGCTTCGACAAAATCGGCTGTCGCTTCGGCTGTTGCCGCAGACAGTGTCCAACCCAAATGTCCGTGACCTGTGTTGTAGAACACGCCCGGCTTTGAACCTGGCCCGATCTTTGGCATCATGGATGGCAACATTGGACGCAAGCCTGCCCACGGAACGCAGTGCTCAGTTGATACTTCTGGAAAGAAAGTTTCACACCACTTGCACAGTGGTTTGATCCGGTCATCGCGGATGTCCAGATTGTAGCCATTGAATTCTGCCGTGCCCGCAATGCGGAAGCGGTTTTTGCCAAGGCGTGAGGTGACGATTTTCGCTTCATCATCCAACAGGCTGACCCATGGTGCCGCTTCTTGGGATTCTTTGTCGTCTAGGTTTACGGTGATCGAATACCCTTTGACCGGATAGATGTTCACGCGGTCTCCAAGGGCGTTTGCAATGGCTTTTGACCCAACGCCTGCGCAGATAACGATGCCATCAAAGTGTTCGTCTTGGGCCCCATCATCGGTGTCCCAGCTTAGTTTTACGCCATTGCCTGTATGGTCGTACTCGGACACGTCGGCCTTGTAGTGGAACTCAACTCCCATCGCTTCGCAGCCCTTTGACAGGGCGCGGGCGTAAAGGTGGATGTCGCCAGTGAAATCACTCTCAGTATAATAGCCGCCAAGGGTATCTGTTTTCAGCGCAGGCTCGATTGTTTGAACTTCAGCAGCGGATACTTCACGACGGTCCAGACCTGCCTTGGTCAACATTTCGTTGACGCGGCGGGCGTGATCAAATTCGCCTTGGGATTTGTAAACGTGAAGAATGCCGCGTTTTTCCATGTCGAACTCAAATCCAACTTCGCCCGCAAAGCGCAACAGATGCTGACGCGCCTCGATTGCCATTTTGGCGGTGGCGATTGTATGGGCTTCATAGTTTGGGATGTTGCCCATGAACTCTGCCATCCATGACAGTTTGTGCCAGCTTGGCTTTGGGTTGACCAACAAGGGCGCGTCAGAATTGAGCATCCACTTAAGGCCCTTAAAGATAGTGCCCCAACGGGTCCAAACTTCGGCATTGGATGCACTAAGTTGTCCGCCATTGGCAAAAGAGGTTTCCATCGCAGCGTAACGATTACGATCAAATACGCTGACTTTGTATCCGCGTGAAGCGAGGGAATAGGCTGTGGTAATACCGGTGATGCCGGCCCCGATGACTGCGATATGGGACATATTCTATGCTCTTTCGTCAAACGCGATGTTGGGCGGACACAAAGGATCGGCAGAATTGCCAAGTCGTGTCCCCATCTGTCGCGTGACCTGAGAGCTTGACCACCAAACCTTGGCAGCTTTCTCCTTCGGTGGGTCTGCTGCGTTAAAACAGACCACTCTCCAGATACACAATGTCCGCATTTTGCGGCAACTTGCACGGTTCATGTGCCTGAGAGTTTCCGGGGCGTTGCTCCTTCGGCGTCAGCACTTAGCTGAGCTCTCCCATGCGAGTCGCATTATGTGGGTTTCGTATAGGAAACTTGATCGACAAACGCAAAGCTATTTTGGGGCAATGCTTCATCGATGAGCAAATGAGCAAAGATTATTAGACCGTGTGTCGTGCCCGTGCACCACGTTCGATCGCGGCGGCGTGTAGGCGGTCGATGTTCAGCTCGTAACGGGTTTCTTCAAGCAGGCGCAGTTCTGCCTCGTCTAAAGCACCATCCGCGGCAGCGACATCACATGCAAGCGCATAGGCAGTTTCGTATAAGCGTTCTGGTAGGGCTTCGCGTACCAGTCCAAACAGGGCATCAAGGCCATCTTCTTGTTCAAACAAATCAAACACCACTTGGCTGATTGACTTCAAGTGGTCGACGTCAAAGTCTGCAAAAACAGGCAGCATGTTCACAGCTGACTGAATTTTGATCAACTCAGCGGTACGAATATCTTCGTTTGATGCTGATACAGCGATCATAACTGCAACAAGCGCGTCCTGTGGTGTCATTGAATTTGGGAAATCTTGCACTGGGTAAAGCCCTTTGACTGTTGGAAATGTCGCATCTGTTTATATGACCAATTTATTGACCCTTGCGGCGTTGATCAATAGGTAGCGGCGAAACAGCGCGCATCGGGCGCGGGTTTATGCCGGATTGGATTTTAAGATGACTGAGACAAGAGAGGCCGCACTGGCCAGCAAAGCGTGGCCCTTTGAAGAAGCCCGCCGTCTGCTCAAACGTTTTGCCAAATCGCCACCTGAGAAAGGCTATGTGCTCTTTGAAACTGGTTATGGCCCATCAGGTTTGCCCCACATCGGTACCTTTGGCGAAGTCGCCCGTACAACGATGATCCGTCGTGCGTTCGAAGAGATCAGCGATATCCCAACCAAGATGGTTTGTTTCTCTGACGATTTGGATGGCATGCGCAAGGTTCCAAGCAACGTTCCAAACGCAGACAGTCTGACCGAGCACCTTCAGCGTCCATTGACGCGCGTACCTGATCCGTTCGGAACGCATGACAGCTTTGGCGATCACAACAATGCAATGCTGCGCCGCTTCTTGGATACTTTCGGGTTTGAATACGATTTCATCTCTGCCACTGAGTTTTATGGTTCAGGTAAATTTGATGAAGTGCTTTTGCGCGCGGTTGAAAAATACGATGAAGTCATGGCGGTGATGTTGAAATCATTGCGCGAAGAGCGTCGTCAGACCTATTCGATTTTCTTACCGATCCACCCAGAAACCGGTCGCGTTTTGTATGTGCCGATGAAGTCGGTCAACAAGGCTGACGGAACGATCACATTTGATGATGAAGATGGTGTTGAGTGGACGCTGCCTGTCACTGGCGGCAATGTTAAGCTGCAGTGGAAGCCAGACTTTGGCGCTCGTTGGGCTGCTTTGGGTGTTGATTTTGAGATGTATGGCAAAGACCACTCAACCAACACGCCGATTTACGATGGCATCTGCCGTATCTTGGGTCACAAAGCGCCAGAACACTTTTCATACGAGTTGTTCCTGGATGAAAACGGCCAGAAGATTTCAAAGACCAGCGGCAATGGCGTGAGCATTGATAAATGGCTTACCTATGCGTCCTCTGAATCTCTTTCATACTTCATGTACCAAAAGCCTAAGACGGCGAAGCGGATGCATTTTGACGTGATCCCAAAAGCGATGGACGAATATCATCAGCAGTTGCGTGCCTATGCTGGTCAAGACATCAAAGGCCAGTTGAACAACCCTGTTTGGCATATTCATGGTGGTGTCGTTCCTGAGTCAAAAATGGTGGTTCCGTATTCAATGCTTTTGAACTTGGCCTCTGTTTCGGGTGCTGAGGAAAAGGATCAGTTGTGGGGGTTCATCCAGCGATATGCGCCTGACACATCTGCAGAAACGAATCCAGACATGGATCAGGCTGCTGGTTTTGCAGTGCGGTATTACAATGACTTTGTAAAACCAACCAAAGTGTTCCGCGCGCCGACAGACATTGAGCGTGAAGCGTTAGAAGATCTGCGTGATCGTCTGAAATCTTGGGATGGTGAGTTGGACGGTGATGCGTTGCAGTCCGAAGTCTTTGCTTGTGGTCGTGAACGTTTCGATCCGATGCGTGGCTGGTTCACGGCCCTTTATGAAGTGCTGTTGGGTGCCTCGCAGGGTCCACGTTTTGGTGGTTTCATTGCGCTCTACGGTGTTGATGAAACTGTTGCTTTGATCGACTGCGCCTTGGCAGGTGAGCTGCTTTAAGTAGTCGAAGACTGGGTTGAAATTGAATGGGCGGTTTGTTTCGGCAAGCTGCCCTTTTTCATATTTTGTTGATTTGGGCTGATTGCGGGCTATCTCCGACGTGCAACAGTTGGAGATTGAAAATGCTTCGTACCTTAAAAATCGCAATGATTGTAATGCTAATGAGCGGCCTAAGAATAGGCGGTGCGCAGGCGCAAGGGGCTGATATCAAGTCGACGATCGACCGACAGATCGAAGCATTTCAGGCCGACGACTTTGAGACAGCGTTTGGGTTTGCCAGCCCGAATTTACAGCGGTTGTTTGGCAGTCCCGACAATTTCCGCAGCATGGTGACACGTGGTTATCCAATGGTTTGGAGGCCTGCCGAGGTGCGGTATCTGGAGTTGGCTGACGTGAATGGCAGCCTTTGGCAGAAGGTTCTGATCAAGGATCGAAAAGGTGTTGTCCACGTCCTTGGGTATCGCATGTTAGAGACTGATATGGGGTGGAAAATCAACGGTGTTCAGTTGTTTCCAAGTCCCGGTGTAGGTGCCTAATTCGACCTGTTTTGCACTCCACCGTACGGTGCTATGAGACCCTATTAGCGGCTTATTGATACTTTTCTTTCTTTTGGCGCGTGACCATGTGGGTGGCGATGCTTTTGGATTTGATCGGTGACCATTCGTTTAGAAGTTTCCAAGGTTTGGCCCCGTGGGAAAGGGTGTTTCGGATGAACAAAGCAATTACTGATGGCGTGCTGTTGATGCCACCTGCGGTTGCGAATGGGTTGGATGTTTGGTCAAGTGGCGATGGCACTCCGGGGTCGGATACTTATGCCAATGCAAGCAACGCGGCGTTTGTTCCCGCGGATCAGGATTTTGCGGGATGCATCGAAATTCAGAAAACATCCACAACGACCAAGTTACGCTATATGGGTGAAACCCCACTATTGCCCGGTTGCTATTTGCGGGTAACAGCACGGATCAAAGCATTGAGTGGTAGTTTGCCAAACGTGCGCATCGCTGCCTATGCGGGGCAAGCTGGTGGTGGAGCGGTGAGTGGTGTTTCCACCTCTGGCCCCACGAAGACCCTAACAAGTTACGGTGACGTGATCGAGGTCAGCGCGATTATCGGTGCAGGGCAGCGCACTGGCGTTGACATGGTGTGGGGCGGCAATGCCCTGTTTGGTCATTTTGGTTTGGATTTGACGGGGCCAAATGGCGGCGTTTTGCGGATCGACGACATCAAAATTGAAGATGTCACTTCCGTTTTCATGCGTGATCTTATCTCGCTTGTGGATGTGCGCGATTATGGTGCATTGGGAGACGGGGTTACCGATGACAGTGCAGCATTTGATGCTGCAAATACGGCCGCCAATGGGCGCACGATTTTGGTTCCGACGGGCATCTATCATTTGAACAATGATGTCACGCTGGATGCCAAAATTCAGTGTGAAGGCAAAGTGACCATGCCAACGAACAAGCTGTTTTTGATGCGCCAACAGTTTAATTTGCCTGCCTACATTGATGCGTTCAAGGATGAAGAACTGGCGTTCAAGAAGGCGTTCCAAGCGCTGTTGAATAACGTTGATCACGATTCTTTGGATTTGGGTGGTCGCCGTGTTTGGCTCACTGAGCCTATCGATATGCAGGCGGCGACACCTGAGCGCACATCCTATGCAACGCGTCGTGTTATTCGCAATGGCCAGATCGAAGCCTCCCCTTCAGGCGACTGGGCAACACAGGTTGCAACCTCGCAAGCCAGCTATAGTGCATCAAACAACAAAAAGCTCACTAGTGTTTCTAACATTGCGAACATTCAGGTCGGTTCACTGGGAGAGGGTGTCGGTGTGGGCCGTGAAGTTTTTGTGCGATCCAAGAATGTAGTATCACAAGAAATCACTCTAAGTGCTGCGCTATATGATGCAGAAGGCACGCAAAATTTCACCTTCCGCAGGTTCAGGTATTTGTTGGATTTCAGTGGGTACACCAGCCTGAGCAAATTCACGGTTTCTGAGATTGAGTTCCAATGTAACAACGTGGCCAGTGGCATCTTGTTGGCGCCCTCTGGAATCGTTTTTGATATCAACGAGTGCTTTATTTCGCGGCCCGGAAATCGGGGGATTACATCCCATGGCTCGGGATGCCAGGGGATGTTGATTGACCGCTGTCAGTTCTTGTCGGCCGAAGATGCTTCTAATGTGGCGGACCGAACAACGATTGCGATCAACGCTCACTCGAATGATGTGAAAATTCGCAACAACCGTGCGACAAGGTTCCGCCACTTCGCGCTGCTGGGCGGTGGCAATACCTTGTTTATTGGGAACCATTTTTTCCAAGGAGACTCGGTGGCCAGTGGTATCCGCACTGCGGGTTTGGTGATTGCGAAATCGCATGCTAGTTCGATCATTACCAGCAACTATATCGACAATTGCTTCATCGAATGGACCAATGAATATGACCCTGCACCAGAGTTCAGTTCTGAATTCTCATTCAGTGCACTGAGCATCACAGACAATGTATTTTTGTCAGGAGATGTCGCCCCTTGGTTCAATTACATCGTGGTTAAACCTCACGGTGAAGGACATTTTCTAAGTGGTGTGAACATCACTGGAAATCGCTTCAAATCATTGGGCGCTACGATTGACCGTGCAGAGCGGGTGGACACCAGTTTTGCGGACTTGGATTATTTCCGAATGCGCGATGTGAATTTTACCGCCAATTCGTTTCATGGGGTTGTAAATCGTGTGTCGAACCCTCTGCGGATGAAACACACCGAGGGATCCGTAGCCACAACATGGACTGTGGATACGAATGAAAAACTGCCGTTCAATGGTCAAACGTTGGCGGTGGATAGCGTCGTTGTTCTTGGCCGTATTCGAAACAGTTCAAACAGTGTGGTCTTCTTATCTCCTGCTGCTGATACTCGCAAAGGGTCCAACTTTGACCAGGTACAATTGACTTGGCAGCAACCGGTGCGCGGTGCTGTTCAGGTCGCGATCCGTATGGACTGAGGGAGGTGGTGTAGGCCCGCAATTGGGTTGCGGGCCTACACTTCAATGATTAGCGCCCGCGGCGCTTGACCCCGCCGCGCATACCGCCGCGTCCCATTGTGGAACGGCCTGATGATTTCTTGGCGTCATCAACTGCTTTTTCAACATCGTACTGTCGCGCCATTGGATCAGCCGAAACGGTCAACTCAACAGCCTCAAGCCGTTTGACTTCATCACGTAGCTTTGCCGCTTCTTCAAACTCGAGGTTCTCCGCAGCTTTGCGCATATCCGTGCGCAACCCTTCAAGAACGGTCTGAAGGTTTCCACCGGCAAGCGGGTTGTCGATTTTTGCAGTGATACGGGACTGATCGGTGTCCCCCTTGTAGAGGCCGGCCAAAATGTCTTCGACGTTCTTTTTGACGGTGTAGGGGGTGATGCCGTTCTTGACGTTATAGGCCTCTTGTTTGGCACGACGACGGTTGGTTTCACCCAACGCGCGTTCCATCGATCCCGTGATCCGATCCGCGTACATGATTACGCGACCTTCGGCGTTACGTGCAGCACGGCCGATGGTTTGGACTAGCGAAGTTTCTGAGCGCAGAAAGCCCTCTTTATCCGCATCCAGGATGGCAACCAGTCCACATTCAGGAATGTCTAAACCTTCGCGCAGCAAGTTGATTCCGATAAGAACATCAAATGCCCCAAGGCGCAGATCACGCAGGATTTCGATACGTTCAATTGTGTCGATTTCACTGTGCATATAACGCACGCGAATGCCTTGTTCATGCATGTATTCTGTCAGGTCTTCCGCCATGCGTTTGGTCAAAGTGGTGCACAATGTGCGCATCCCTTGGGCCGTTACGATGCGGACTTCATCCAGTAAATCATCTACCTGCATTTCGACAGGACGGATTTCGACAGGTGGATCCAGAAGGCCAGTTGGGCGAATGACCTGTTCAACAAAAACGCCGCCAGTTTGTTCGATTTCCCACTTCGCAGGGGTCGCAGATACGAACACAGATTGTGGGCGCATTGCATCCCATTCCTCGAACTTGAGGGGGCGGTTGTCCATGCAAGAGGGGAGACGGAAGCCGTGTTCTGACAACGTCATCTTACGTCTAAAGTCGCCTTTATACATCCCGCCGATTTGGGGAACAGAAACGTGGGATTCATCCGCGAAAACAATGGCGTTGTCAGGGATGAATTCAAACAGCGTGGGGGGCGGTTCGCCGGGTGCTCGGCCTGTCAAATAGCGGGAGTAGTTTTCGATACCGTTGCACACGCCCGTGGCCTCAAGCATCTCAAGGTCAAAGTTTGTCCGTTGTTCTAGACGTTGGGCCTCTAGCAGTTTGTTCTCACCAACCAGTTGATCAAGACGATGGCGTAGCTCTTTTTTGATGCTGATCAACGCTTGGGACATCGCAGGTTTTGGCGTCACATAGTGGCTGTTCGCATAGACACGAATTTGTTCCATATTGTCGGTTTTTTCACCGGTCAGGGGATCAAACTCTGTGATGCTTTCAAGTTCATCGCCGAAGAACGACAGGCGCCATGCGCGATCATCCAAGTGGGCAGGGAAAATTTCGAGCGCATCACCGCGTACACGGAATGAGCCGCGGAAAAATGCAGCGTCGTTGCGTTTGTATTGTTGGGCGACCAAATCTGCGATCACTTGGCGTTGATTATATTCGCCACCAACTTTCAAATCCTGCGTCATTGCACCGTAGGTTTCGACCGACCCAATGCCGTAAATACATGACACAGAGGCAATGATAATAACGTCATCACGTTCCAACAAGGCTCGCGTGGCAGAGTGGCGCATACGGTCGATCTGTTCGTTGATCTGGCTTTCTTTTTCGATGAACGTGTCGGAACGCGCAACGTAGGCTTCTGGCTGATAATAATCATAGAAACTGACAAAGTATTCGACGGCGTTGTCGGGAAAGAAACCTTTGAATTCGCCGTAAAGCTGGGCAGCCAAAGTTTTGTTTGGGGCAAGGATAATCGCTGGTCGTTGGGTTGCCTCGATTACTTTGGCGATGGTGAATGTTTTACCTGTACCCGTGGCCCCCAGCAAAACCTGGTCGCGATCACCGTCGGCAATCCCTGCAACAAGTTCCTTGATTGCGGTGGGTTGGTCACCTGCTGGCGTGAACTCGGTCTCAAGGACAAAAGGGCGCCCCCCTTCAAGTTTAAGTCGATTGCGGACATCGCCAGAAATTGCGCCCATTTCGGCGTTGGCTTGGTCGGAGTGGGCATAGGGCATAATCGACTCGCTTTCACAAACACATTTGATTTGTTTCTTGGCCGCTTCAAGGGGGTGAAGTGGCTTGCTGACAGAAACAGTCAGTAGCGTTGAGTGGTCTGAAGGGGTTCTAGCACCTGAAATCTGCGGCTAACAGTCAGATAACACGTATGTTCTAAGTCCGCTGACCTTATCGGGGTCGGGTTTTAGATTGTAGAAACCATGACCCTAAAAGGTGACTTGCCCTGAGGTGCGAAATTTCGGATACGTGTAGCAATCACAAATCGGAGTTAACCCCATGCGCGCACGCATTTTTCAACCTGCCAAGACTGCAATGTCATCTGGAACGGCCAAAACAAAAGGCTGGGTTTTGGAATTCGCACAAGAAAGCGCACGTTCGGTTGATCCATTGATGGGATGGACATCATCCAGCGATACGCAAAGCCAAGTACGCCTGAACTTTGACAGCAAAGAAGACGCTGTTGAATACGCGACTGAGAACGGGATCGAGGCGCAAGTTCAAGAACCGAACAAGCGTAGAGTTAATATTCGTCCAAATGGATATTCAGAGAATTTTGCCACGGCCCGCCGTGGCGCGTGGACGCATTAAAAACCTCGAACAGAGGTGACTAAATGTTAACGCATTGGCCTGATAGTTGAGATAATCTCTCAAATTTAAATTAATTGATTAAGGCGGCTTGTTGGCCGTCTTTTTACTTTCTGATCTGTTGGAGTAATCGCATGACTATTACACATCTTGTTACACATTCGGGTGGCTTTCACGCTGATGAATTGTTGTCCTCTGTCATTTTGACACGGCTATTTCCGCAAGCTGAATTAATCCGCACACGTGACAATGACTGGGTCACGCCATCATCAGATAAAATCATCTACGACGTTGGCCGTGATTATAACGCTGAAGCGCAAATTTTTGACCACCACCAGCGTCCAAACCCGCTGCGTGAAGATGAGCAGCCTTACAGCTCCTTCGGCTTGATCTGGGCGCACTATGGTCGTGCGTATCTGGCGGCTATGGACGTGCCTGCTGAAAACATTGAGGCAATCCATGATAAATTTGATTCCAAATTTGTCCTGCCAATTGATCTTTTAGACAATGGTGCAATGGAACCCTCTGTCGCTGGCCCGCTCTCGATCCTGACACTGCCAGCACTTTTGGGTAGCCTAAAGCCGGTTTTTGATGACACCTCCGTGACGGCTGATGATGACGCCTTCATGGCAGCGCTTCCAATTGCACGTAGCTTTATTGAAGCATCAATCGGCAATTTTGCGGCCAAAGCGCGTGCCCAGGGTCTGGTTCTTGAAGCAATTGAAAAAGCAGGTGCATCACCAATTTTGGAACTACCGATGGGCATGCCATACCGTTCGGCCCTTGATCAGGTGGGTGCGGATCACATCCTGTTTGTCGTGACACCACGTGGTGACGACTGGACGATTGGTGGGATCAAGCTGTCAAATGAGACGTTTGAAAACCGCGCTGATCTGCCTGCAGCATGGGCGGGTTTGACGGATGGCGCGCTTGAGGCGGCTTGTGGTGTTAAGGGGGCGAAATTCTGTCACAACGCCCGCTTTATTGCCGTGGCTGACACACGCGAGGGCATCTTGGAGATGGCTCGCTTGGCCGTTGCTGAGGTCCAGTAGGGGCCAACATTAAGGTTATAGATTTCGGGTGTATTTTGTTGTTTGATGGCGCCATCGGGCAACAAGGGAATATGATCCGTGACCGATCTGCAAACGCAAATTGAATCCTCAACATCTGATGACGTTCGGGCTGTGCTACAGCGTCACTTCGAACTGATACGGGCAACGTCGCCCGCCGAAAGCTGTCATGTGATGGATCCTGATGCCGTGCTTGAATCGGATGTTGTGATAGTGGGGGCACGCCGCGACGGACAGCTGTTGGCCGTGGGTGGGTTAAGAGCGATTGGACCTGACCACGGTGAATTGAAATCCATGCATACCTTGCAAGAGGCGCGGGGGGCAGGGCGCTGGAAAACATGTGCTTTGGGCGCTGCTAAAACATGCCCAGACTATGGGCTTCACGAAAGTAAGTCTTGAAACGGGCAGTGAATCGCCATTTCAACCTGCACGGCAGATGTATCAAGCGCATGGATTTAGCGAATGCCCGCCCTTTGCCGACTATGTCAAAGACCCTCTCAGCGTATTTATGACCCGCACCCTATAGTTTCGCCGCTGAACACTCTTGCCAAGACGCGGCAGATAACACAAAACGGCATCAGCGGTCCCTTAGCTCAACTGGATAGAGCAGCCCACTTCTAATGGGCAGGTTGAGGGTTCGAGTCCTTCAGGGACCGCCACTACTTCACTATTAGCCACAATGCCTTATTTATATGGAAAAAAATATAATGGCTGTTTGGTGTTGTGTACCACGTTATTGTACCACGTTTTGGTGCCTCGTTGCCTGCGATGCGAACAACAACCCCAATTCAACTGCCCATCATGAAGCTGTCTCATTAAGTAGCTAAACCTTTATCCTTATCTTGTGGCTCATGCTGGATACGAAGGCGGGTGCAATCTCTCCCTCGTAATCTTTACGGTCCCGCACGTCTGAGAGGTCCGAACGAGCTGCCAATAGGTCGTTTATTTTATTTTCACTTCCTGACCCTAGGTAAGGTATTGCACACTTGTTTTCGCCGTATGGTCGTTTAGCCTCCCTCCTAAGGGGACGATCAAGACATGTACTGGAAAGGTGCCGTTATGCGTTCAGTAATAGAGTTTACACGGCTTAGTGAATTTGCGGTTATAGCATTGGCCTATACCGTGGGATACCTCCTTGTTAATTACATTGTCGCACCTGTTCAATACCTCTATTTGAGCAGAGACTTTACGGTTGGTAGCCTACTGTTTATCCCGCATGGCATACGGGTCCTTGCTGTATGGCTTTGTGGATCACGCGCTATATTGCCCCTAATAATAGCAGAGTTTCTATGTACAGTCCTGTTATGGCAGCCTGACGTTGCCCTTAGTGCTTCACTTGG
>DLQI01000056.1 GCA_002478745.1 Rhodobacteraceae bacterium UBA7436
AGGTGTTGTGGCGGTCAGCACTTCAGCTCCACCCTCGGTCAGGATCACCGTGTTCGAGATGAAATAGTCGACGACATCGGTATTGGTAAACCAGCTGTGGGCGTGGAAAACCATGCCGACCTCCAGCGTGCGCTCTGACCTGGGGAACAGGCTGGTCACCATCGATCCACCTGTCCAACTGGGCGGGAATCCGATGCCAACCATGTAGCCGCAATGGTGCCGTTCGTAATCCACCAGCCCGGCGCTTGCTGCAACTTCGCGCCATGCGGCATATGCGTCTCCGGCCTTACCGCCTACTTTCAAAGCACCGCAGATTGCCTTCATGCCATCCATGGCCAGTTCTGCCGATTTTTCAGCCCCCTCGGGCGCGCTACCAACATACACCAGTCGGCCCATGGGAGCCTGATATTTGCGGTAGGATGCAGCATTTTCCAGAAACACCGCGTCACCATTTCGGAAGGTTTCGCCGCGCCAGGTCGTATGCTCTTCGCCCAAACGCGTGGTTGGTCGAATGAACGGGCCAAAACCAGCCGGTTCGCTGCCCTCCAGAATAGACACACGCATATATTCGGCAGCGATTTCGTAGTCTGTCGCTCCGTCGCGAATTACGTCGATACAAGCACTCATGCCCAGATCTGCAGCCGTGGCAGCCTTTCGTGTGTATTCGATCTCTAGCGGTGATTTTGCCTGCCGCAGGTTATCTACCAGACCAGACCCGTCCGTCCACTTCACGCCCTCCGCCTTTGCCAATATCCCTTCAGCATGGTGCAGGTGTAAAAACAGGCTGCGCCTTTCGAGCGCGACGCGACCACCAGACAAGCCTAGGTCTTTCATCGCCTGCACTACATAATCAGAGAGCTCTTCATGGTCCTGATGACCATAGAAGCGGGCGTTTCTTACTTGATTATGAAAAGTTATCTTTTCCATTGCACGACAGGCCAGTGCCATTTCGCCGTCTCTGTTTACAACGAGAACATGCGCTGCAAAGAACCCCCAGTGGTCCATTCCGGTCAAATAATAAATGTTTTCGGGAGATGCGATCACTACCCCGTCGAGATCCTGCTCAGCCAAGGCAGCTTTTACCCGGTTGATACGACGATCAAGTTCGTTTTTGGGGAATGGGGCATGTTCGATCATCTGCAACTATTCACACAATTTGTTTCCTCAGTCATAATTAAATAGGTACACTAATTATTAGTCAAAAGATATTTCAGTCATTTTCATTGAAATGGTATACACATGTTGCTAAGCTCCACCCATCGTTGAGCATAGGGGCTGCCGCAGCGTCAGTCAGTCAGTCAAAGACAGCGAAAGAAATACCGTGACAGATGCCGTCAAAAAATCTTTACTGTTCATTTCCATGTTGGGCGAAAACGAACTTTTCAACCCGGTTTACTTTAAAAGCTTGTGTTCATCTGGCCAGGAAAAGGACTGGATCTTGGACTGGTTCGGGCCAGTGGCGCACGAAACGGGTTTTTCACTATCTGGCGTCGACATTTGTCGCGGCGATTTACTGCCTGACGTGTGGGATGTCGATTGTGTAATCCTCGGTGGCACGATGCATGTGGTCACCGAAGACCGTCCCTGGCTGCTCGCGCTCTATGCCTGGCTGCGCCAGTATCGCGAGGCTGGTAAACCGTTGCTCGGCATTTGCGGCGGACATCAACTGGTGTCGACACAGTTCGAGGATGGCGTGCTCTGTGGCCGTACCGGAGGGACACTTGCTGGGACATATGAAATTGAGCTGACAGACCACGGGCTTTGGCACCCTTTGTTTAATGGGCTGTCCACATCACCCCGTTTCAACTTTGCCAACTATCTGCATGTGATCCCATCCGATGCGCAGAAGGCCAAGGTCCTAGCCTGCATTGGTGAAAGCAACGCCATCTGTATCGACCATGGCAACCACTGGTACACAACTCAGTTCCATCCAGAATCCCGCCGATCCGTCTGGTCCTGCATGTATGAACATACCCAACCAGAGCATGTCAGGAAATATTCGGATGATCAGGATGGCGCTGGTTTGATCCGAAACTTCATGACAATTGCCGCAAAAGGATTGCATTAACAGCGTCCAGTCATGTTGAGCCAATATGGAGTCCAAAATCGAAACCAAACATGTCGCAGGCCCCAGATCCGAAGTATTTATAGGCACGGTACAGCTTGAAATTGAGGCGCCACCAGAGGTAGCGTTCCACTGTCCGATAGAGCTATGATTCTCGGCTCCCAGTCCACGGGCCTAAGCAAGATGCTTCAGGAACCTCGAGCCAGGTTTCATATCGCAAAATAAATGGGGAGTGTATTGTCATTTATGGACGCTAAAACACACCCTGCGCGCTACAAGCAAGTTTACTCTGACAGCACCGCTGCCGGCTGCTATCTACCCAAGGACGGTCTTTACCGCTTTTACCGTTGCGGCGACAACGGTGTCGGCCTCTTGTCGTGTCAAGCAGAACGGTGGGGCGAAGCCCAGGATGTCGCCTTGGGGCATGGCGCGGGCGATGACTTTGTCTTGGGCGAGCAGCATGGCTGACACTTGCGGACCAATTTTATCTGCGGCGTCAAAAAACGTGCGGTTGTCCTTATCCTTCACAAACTCAACCGCGCAGAGCATGCCCTCGCCGCGCACGTCCCCCACATTGGGATGGTCGCCAAGCACCTGTTGCATCGACGTGTTCAGATACGCGCCAACCTCGCCTGCGTTGGTGACCAGATTCAGATCATCAATCAGCTTCAAGTTCGCCACGCCAGCCGCCGCCCCGATGGGGTGCGCGGAATATGTCCAACCATGGCCAATGGGGCCGTTTTCATCCGTTCCTTGTTCCAGCACTTTCCAGACCTCATCGCTGATGATCGATCCCGACAACGGCGCATAGGCTGAGGTCAGCCCTTTGGCGATGGTTATGATATCAGCCTCAATCCCGTAGTGGTCTGAGCCAAACATGGTACCAAGACGACCAAATCCAGTGACCACCTCATCGACAACCATCAAAATATCGTGCTTTTTCAGAACGGCTTGGATGGCGGCCCAATAACCCGCGGGTGGCGGCACGATGCCACCGGTGCCTAGAACGGGCTCACCGATGAATGCCGCAATGGTGTCAGCGCCTTCACGTTCGATCTGGCCCTCCAGCGCTTTGACGCATTGGGCCACGAACTGTTCTTCTGTTTGGTCAAGATCGTCACGGCGGAAATAAAACGGGGCGTCGGTATGAATGACATTGTTCAACGGGAG
>DLQI01000162.1 GCA_002478745.1 Rhodobacteraceae bacterium UBA7436
ACCCCATGGTCATTTGGTCAGGATCTGTTGCAAGACGATTTCGACAAGATCGAGGACAGCATCAATTTTGCCTATAAACGTTTCCCAGATTTGGAAAAAGCGGGCGTTAAAAACGTGATCCACGGCCCCTTCACCTTTGCCCCTGACGGCAATCCGCTTGTTGGTCCTGTTCCGGGCGTGCGCAATTATTGGTCCGCTTGTGGTGTGATGGCAGGCTTTAGCCAAGGTGGCGGCGTTGGTTTGATGTTGGCGCAGTGGATGGTTGAGGGCGAACCAGAACGCGATGTGATGGCGATGGATGTCGCCCGTTTTGGCGATTGGATTTCGCCCGGTTACACCCTGCCCAAAGTGATTGAGAACTATCAAAAACGCTTTTCCGTGTCCTACCCGAACGAGGAACTGCCAGCTGCGCGTCCCAACCGTACAACGCCGATGTATAATATTTTTAGCGGTATGGGCGCGGTTTGGGGTCAGCAATTTGGCATGGAGGTGGTCAATTACTTTGCCGTTGGCGATGAGCCAACGTTTGAAACACCGTCCTTCCGTCGCTCTGATGCGTTCGGGGCAACCGCGCGCGAAGTACGCGGTGTACGCGAGGCTGTGGGCATCAATGAGGTGCACAACTTTGGCAAATATCTGGTCAAAGGCGACGGCGCACGCGCATGGTTAGACCGCATTATGGCGGGACGTATTCCTAAAGTTGGACGCCTAAGTTTGACCCCGATGCTGTCGCAAAAAGGTAAGTTGATTGGTGACTTTACCGTGTCATGTTTGGCAGAAGATGAATTCCAACTGACCGCATCCTATGGATCACAGGCCTATCATTGGCGTTGGTTCAAACAACATCAATATGATGACTTTACTATCGAAAATATAAGCGATAAACGAAACGGATTCCAAATCGCGGGGCCAAATGCACGGGCTGTTTTGGCGGCCTGCACCCTAAGCGATATCAGCAAAATGAAGTTCATGGATGTGCGCCCTATGACCGTTGGGATGACCCAATGTCTGGTCCAGCGCGTCAGCTATACCGGTGATTTGGGTTACGAGATTTATTGTGATCCAATGGGGCAACGTAACCTGTGGAACACGCTTTGGGCTGAGGGCCAAAAGCACGGAATGGTGCCCTTTGGCATGCGTGCGATGATGTCCCTGCGCCTTGATAAGTTCTTTGGCTCTTGGATGTCCGAATTTTCCCCCGACTATACGGCTGGCGAAACCGGATTGGATCGCTTTATCAGCTTTAAGAAAAACACAGACTTCATTGGTCGCGCCGCGGCGGAAGAAGAACGCGCAAATGGGTCTGCGCGTACATTGGTTTCCTTCGAGGTCGATGCGCTGGATGCAGATGTTCAGGGGTATGAACCTATTTGGCTGGATGGCACGGTCGTGGGCTTTTGTACCTCTGGCGGATATTCCCATTATGCGGAGAAATCGATTGCCCTTGGGTTCCTTCCCACGGATCGCATTGCCGATGGATTGGCTGTTGAGATTGAAATCTTGGGGCAAATGCGCCCTGCCCGTGTGATTGTGGAAACCTTATTTGATGCAGATGGCGCGCGAATGCGTGGATAAGCGCGCGCGACCGCGTTAGGGTCATCAGATGACAATACCAATTCTACTTTTGGCAGCGGGTTCTGCGTCGCGTATGCGCGGCGGCGACAAACTATTGGAAGATGTGCACGGCGCACCCTGCCTGCAAGTCATGGCGAAACGTGCGTTGGCGACGGGCCAACCGGTCGTGGTCACTTTGCCCAGCTCGGACCATCCCCGCGCGGCTTGTTTGCGGGGTTTGGATCTGTTGGTGGTTGAGGTGCCCGATGCCAACCTTGGTATGTCGCGCAGCTTGCAGCGCGGAGTGAGCGCCCTGCCCAACACCGCCAAAGCGGTCATGATCCTTCCAGCAGATATGCCTGATATTACAACAGATGATATGAACCAGATACTGAACATATTTTTAGAAGCGAAGGCACCAGCAATGCGCGCCACCACACAGGACGGTGCCGCAGGGCATCCGACTTTGATCGACGCAGGTTTATTTGAACACTTTCAGGAACTTGATGGGGATAAGGGTGCTAACGCGCTCTTATCAGCCTTGGGCAAATCTTTGAAGTTCCACGCCCTAAAAGGGGATAGAGCACGTACGGACTTGGACACCCCAGAAGATTGGTCTGCTTGGCGCGCGCGCAGTCAGTAATAGCGATATTTGGACTCAAAAACGGCGCGGTCACCCGCGCCGCTTTTGTTGTACCCGTCATTAGACAGAGAAAGCTGCATAACATTCAGACCAATTGGCCCTTAGGAATCTTGGTTATTTCACAACCAAGGTTGCTTCGTGTTTCTTCAGTGAGCGGCGCGCTGATGTGTAACCATCAACCCCTTCGCGTGTTGACAACTCTGGGAACAATTCCAGAATTTCGTCACGTGACGCATCGCTAATACCAGCGAGTGTTTGATCACCCGGTTGGAAGCTTTCCGTCCAAGTGCCGTCAGACAAGACAACCTCGTGCTGGTCGAACATGATGTGGATGTAAGTTGTCGATGATACGTCGACTACATCAACACCCTCCAGATCAGTCAAGAACTGAGGTGCCCCTAGATTTGTA
>DLQI01000116.1:0-20052 GCA_002478745.1 Rhodobacteraceae bacterium UBA7436
CAGTTCAACATTGAATCGCTATTTGGCGGTCCAATTGCTTGGTACACTCCAACAAACGCAGCGTTGTGGATGGGTCTAGCGATTTTGGCAGTGATCGGCCTGATGGTTTTGACCACATCTAAGCGTTCAGTTGTTCCGTCACGCGGTCAGTCAGTCGCTGAATTGGCATACGGCTTTGTCTACAAAATGGTAGAAGACGTATCCGGCAAAGATGGCGTCGTTTACTTCCCATACATCATGACATTGTTCATGTTCATCGTTTGCGCCAACTTTCTTGGCCTTATCCCAATGTCCTTCACTACTACATCCCACTTCGCCGTAACGGTTGTTTTGGCGATGGCAGTGTTCTTGACAGTGACTGTTCTGGGCTTTGTCAAAAACGGTACGAAATTCTTGGGTCTGTTCTGGGTGTCTTCTGCGCCTTTGGCCCTACGCCCAATCCTGGCGATCATCGAAGTTATCTCATACTTCGTACGTCCGGTAAGCCACTCTATTCGTTTGGCGGGTAACGTCATGGCGGGTCACGCGGTTATTAAAGTGTTCGCAGGTTTCGCAGCAATCGCTGTCGTGAGCCCGATCGCAATCGCAGGCATCGTCGCAATGTACGCCCTAGAGATCTTGGTCTCGTTCATCCAGGCATATGTTTTCACAATTCTGACGTGCGTTTACTTGAAAGACGCGCTTCACCCGAGCCACTAAGCCCGGGGAACAAAGGTTAGGCGGGGGAAACCCCGCCCTACAGTATCACTAACAACGGCAAACATTCGTTTGTCTATCTATCTAACTTCCAATCGTAAGGAGATTTCACATGGAAGGTGAACTAGCACACATCGGCGCAGGTCTAGCAGCAATCGGTTCCGGCGCAGCCGCTATCGGTGTTGGTAACGTTGCAGGCAACTTTTTGGCAGGCGCATTGCGCAACCCATCTGCAGCAGCATCACAAACAGCGACACTGTTTATCGGTATCGCATTCGCAGAAGCTTTGGGGATCTTTTCATTCCTCGTAGCTCTGTTGCTGATGTTCGCTGTCTAAGACAGACTGAACAACAGTATTGCTTACACACCGTAGGCAATAAGTTCCTTACGGTCGGGCGGTGCATTTCGATGTCCCGCCCGATGTAATGACCGCCCAATTGGGTGATTGAACGGAGACCAAGATGGCAACCGATACACAAAGTGCAGCAGAGGCCTCAGGTCCCGGCATGCCACAACTGGACTTTTCGACATGGGGCAACCAGATCTTCTGGTTGGTTATTACCCTTGTCGTAATCTATCTTATTCTGTCTCGCGTGGCTTTGCCGCGTATTGCTTCGGTTTTGGCCGAACGTCAGGGGACAATTACAAATGACATCGCCGCAGCGGAAGATTTGAAAGCCAAAGCACAGGAAGCAGAAGCTGCCTATGACAAAGCACTTATCGATGCTCGCGCCGAAGCAGGCCGCATCGTGGCAGAGACCAAAGCCGGCATCCAAGCCGACTTGGACAAAGCTATTGCGACTGCAGACACCAAGATTGCCGCGAAAGCTGCTGAGGGTGAGAAGGTCATTGCTGAAATTCGCGCTGGTGCCTTGGACAACGTAAAAGTTGTTGCCAAAGACACAGCAAAAGAAATCGTTGCAGCCATGGGTGGCAAGGCCGATGCGAAAAGCATCACCGCCGCCGTGACCGCGCGGATGAAAGGGTAATCGAGATGCGTTTTACACAAATCACCCTGACAGGCGCTGTTGCAACCTTGGCCGCAAGCCCAGCTTTTGCAGCGTCTGGTCCATTCTTTTCGCTCGCAAACACCGACTTTATTGTGACGCTTGGCTTTATCGGCTTCATCGCAGTTTTGTTCTACTTCAAAGTGCCTTCCATGTTGGGCGGTATGTTGGATCAACGCGCAGTTGGTATTCAGTCCGAATTGGACGAAGCCCGCACATTGCGTGAAGAAGCACAAACTTTGTTGGCAAGCTACGAGCGCAAGCAAAAAGAAGTTCAGGCCCAAGCAGACCGCATTGTTGCAGCAGCTAAAGATGAAGCTAACGCAGCGGCTGAACAGGCCCGCGCTGATCTGGCACAATCTATCGAACGCCGCTTGGCTGCCGCTGAGGATCAAATTGCCTCTGCTGAAGCTTCTGCTGTGAAAGAAGTCCGTGACCAATCAGTTACCATTGCGATCGCAGTCGCACGTGACGTGATCGCGAAACAAATGACATCTGCAGACAGCAGCTCTTTGATTGATGACGCGATCGCTCAAGTGGATGCAAAACTGCACTAACTAAGTCGCAGTTACTAATTATTCAAAAGGCCCTGGCAGAGATGCTGGGGCCTTTTTCTATTGTGGGATCAGGAATGTGTAATTGCGTGATCTAGCCGTTGCTGGGCGACAATCTCGTTACGCTGTGCCTTTTGCTGGTCGTGCAGGCTGACCTCGATGTAGTCCATATGCGCGTGCACCGCTTCCTTGGCGGCGACCCCATCGCGGGCCTGTAGCGCGTCGTTTATTGCACGGTGCTGGTCCAGCATGGTGTTGCGCGTGGTACGTTGGTTGAACATCACCTGGCGGTTATAGAAGACGCCTTCGCGCAGCAGCTCGTACATGGAACGCATCATGTGCAGCATCACCACGTTATGGCTGGCTTCGATGATCGCCATGTGGAATTGCGCATCAAGCTGGGCTTCGTCTTCGGCTGTTCGTTTGGGATCTGCGGTTTCCATTTTGGAAAATACAGCCTGAACAACCTTCAGGTCCGTATCGGACCCCAGGCGCGCCGCACGTTCAGCGGCCATCCCCTCCATGTCACGGCGAAAGGACAGGTAATCAAACACGGCCTCGTCATGGCGCGCGAAAAGTTGCGTCAGGGCAGGGGCAAAGGCAGAGCCAAGAACATCAGCGACAAACACACCCGCCCCGGCCCGCGCAATTAACAATCCGCTGTCTTGGAGCGTTCCAATGGCATCGCGCAGTGAGGGGCGCGACACGCCAAGGCGTTCAGCCAATTCACGTTCTGACGGCAACCGCTCACCGGGTCTCAGGATTCCACGCAGGATCAATTCTTCGACCTGACGCACCACGGCACCGGATAGTTTTTCAGATTGTACGGTCGTGAATGGCATAGGCACTTTCCTCAATTGGTAATTTTATATGACCAAAGTAGGTAAGGGGCAATTTCTTTGTTCGGGATTAAGGGTTCGTTAAACATGGAAGNNGGCAAAATCGATGGATGCGCTATGTTTCCTTAACGATCTTTTGCACCGCTTTGGCTGCTTGCAATACGCCGTCGATCGGGTTTCGTGGCATTGATCCGGCTACGGTAACGGTTGAGGGATCAACCTTTGATGTGCGGGTGAAGGGAACCGTGGCAGAGGCGATCCGCACCAATATGCAATATGCGCCACGTATGGGCCAAATGGGGGGGGGCGTGCATCTGTTGCTATTGAACAAGTCAGCGGGTGCAAGGTGAAGCGGTTCGGGGGCGCTCAGGCCGATATTTTCGCAGAGTTGGATTGCAAAAGCGCGCAGCTTGGCAATTAGTTGTGGATAACTATCACACGATAGGCGTTTCAAAGGTGTAGTAATTGACACAACCCCATCTTCACCTTCAGGTTATAATTCTATGCGGAATCATAATAAGGGCAGCAATTGCGCTTTTCCAAACTGAAGCTGACGGGCTTTAAAAGCTTTGTAGATCCTACCGATTTGATCATCTCTGATGGATTAACCGGCGTTGTGGGTCCGAACGGCTGTGGGAAATCCAATCTGCTCGAAGCGCTGCGCTGGGTCATGGGTGAAAATCGTCCTAAAGCCATGCGCGGTGGCGGTATGGACGACGTGATCTTTGCTGGTGCCGCAACGCGCCCCGCGCGCAATTTTGCCGAAGTTACTTTGCAAATTGATAACTCAGAACGTTTGGCCCCTGCGGGGTTCAATGACTCTGACACGATGGACATTGTGCGCCGTATTACGCGTGATGTTGGCAGTGCCTATAAAGCTGGCGGCAAAGACGTGCGTGCGCGTGATGTACAGATGTTGTTTGCAGATGCATCTACCGGGTCACATTCCCCTGCATTGGTTCGTCAGGGGCAAATTGCCGAACTGATCAACGCTAAACCAAAAAACCGTCGCCGTATTTTGGAGGAAGCCGCTGGTATTTCCGGGCTTTATCAGCGTCGTCATGAGGCGGAGTTAAAGCTTAAAGGTGCAGAGACTAATCTGGCCCGTGTGGACGATGTCATCGAACAACTTGCGAACCAGTTGGGCCAGTTGGCGCGCCAAGCCCGCCAAGCGGCGCGTTACCGCGAGATTGGTGGGGGTTTGCGCCGCACGGAAGGCATGTTGTTGTACCGCCGTTGGCGTGAAGCGGATGATGCGCGTGCGACTGCAGATGAAACGCTGCGCGGACGTGTGACCGAAGCCGCCCAAGCGCAAGCACTGGTTCAGACCGCGATCAAAGTACGCACTGCAGCTGAAACAGCATTGCCACCAATGCGCGAGGAAGAGGCGATCGCAGCCGCAATCATGCAGCGACTTACCGTTCAGCGCGATACATTGGATGATCAAGAGGCCCAAGCGGTGCAGGTCATCCAAACCCTAAGCAACCGCATTGCACAGTTGGGTCGCGATATTGAACGTGAGGGTGGTTTGAACCGCGATGCGGGTGAAACGATTGAGCGCCTTGAGTGGGAGGCGCGTGAACTTACCAAAGCCGGTGAGGGGCACGAGGCCCGTCTGGGAGAAGCCGCAGATGGTGCGCGTGACGCTGCGCAAATGTTGCAGGCTTGCGAAGCTGAATTGGGCCAAAAAACCGAAGATGTAGCCCGCTTGGCTGCGCGCCACGGGTCTGCGCAACGCCTGTTAGATGACAACCGCAAGACCGAAGAAAAGTCAGAGGCAGAGGCGGCCAGAGCCCGTGAAGCCGTTACGCAAAGTCATGCCGCCTTAAAAAAAGCATGTTATGATTTTGAAGCTGCACAGTTGTCATCGGTGAGCGCAGAAGAAACTGCGCAACGTGCTGACAACGCGTTGAACGCCGCCGAGCAAGCGCGCGCCGAAACGCAATCGCGTGAATCTGATGCGCGCGCTGAACGCTCTGAGGCCGAAGGCGAAATGAATGCCCTTCGCGCAGAAACTGGCGCACTGGCAAAACTGGTTGAACGCGATACCGCAGAGGGTGGTCAAATTTTGGATCGCCTTCAGGTGCAACAGGGGTTCGAAAAGGCCCTTGGTGCTGCATTGGCGGATGATTTGCGTGCGCCAGAGGTTGAGTTGGATGGGCCATCGGGTTGGGCAGTGATGCCGCCCTATGAAGAAGATCAACCTTTGCCTGATGGGATCATGCCGCTGACCCACCACGTGTCTGTACCTGACGTTTTGGTGCGGCGCATGAGCCAGATTGGTTTGGTCGACAGCGATGATGCGCAACGCCTGCAGCCATTGCTGAAGCCGGGTCAGAGGTTGGTTTCACCCGAAGGTGATTTGTGGCGTTGGGATGGATTTCGTGCTTGGGCAGAAGATGCGCCAAGTGCGGCGGCATTACGTCTGCAACAGCTGAACCGTCTTGAGGAATTGAAGCAATCGCTTGAGCAAGCGTCCAACCGTGCGGATGGTGCGCGGGGTGCACATGAGACACTGACGGCCCGATTGGCTGAGTTAAGTGAAGCAGATCGCGCCGCCCGTGAAGCGCGCCGCGAAGCAGATCGCATGGTTGCGGATGCTGGCCGCGCATTGAGCCGATCAGAAGCGGATCGTAATTTGGCTGAGGGGCGTTTGGAGTCCCTTGGGTTGGCCGTAAAACGCCACGAAGAAGAAGCGATGGGTGCGCGAACGCGGGTGCGCGAAGCAGAGCGTGCCTTAGCGGACTTGGGTGATTTGGATGTGGAACGCGCCGCGGTTGAAGAGCAGCGCGTAACTGTTGAGGCTGCGCGTATAACAATGATTTCGCTGCGTTCACGCCACGACGAAGTGCGCCGTGAGGGCGATGCCCGCCTAAAGCGTAGCCAAGAAGTGACCAAGGAAATCAGTGGTTGGCGTCACCGTTTGGAAACTGCGGAAAAACGCAGCGCAGAATTGGTCGAACGCAAAGAAACCTCTGAAGCAGAACTGAAGGTGGCGAGTGCTGCACCTGCTGAACTGGCTGCCAAACGTGATGAACTAAGCCTTGCGATTTCAGAAGCCAAGGTGCGTAAAGCTGCCGCCACGGATGCACTGTCCGTCGGTGAAGGGGCATTGCGTGAAGCGGCGATGAATGAACGTGATTGCGAGCGTTTGGCATCAGAAGCCCGTGAGGCCCGTGCTCGCGCAGAAGCCCGTTCTGAAGCTGCGCGTGAAACGGTGACTGCGGCGGCTGAACGTATTGCTGAGGAGCAGCAGAAAACGCCGAACCAATTGCTGACAGCGTTGGAAGTGAACCCTGATGAAATGCCAGCCTCTGAAGCATTAGAAGCAAGTGTGAATGCGTTGAAACGCCAACGCGATGCATTGGGGGCCGTGAACTTGCGCGCTGAAGAAGATGCGCTTGAGGTGCAAGTCGAGCATGACAACTTGGTCGGTGAAAAGGCGGACCTTGAGGAAGCGATCAAAACACTTCGCAGTGGTATTGCCAGTTTGAACCGCGAGGGGCGCGAGCGCCTGTTGACCGCGTTTGAGCAGGTGAATACCAACTTTGCGCAGCTGTTTACGCATCTGTTTGGTGGCGGTGAGGCGAACCTTGTGATGGTGGAAAGTGACGACCCGTTGGAAGCCGGACTTGAGATCATGTGCCAACCGCCCGGTAAGAAACTGAGTACGCTTAGTTTGTTGTCCGGCGGCGAACAAACTTTGACCGCGATGGCGCTGATCTTTGCCGTCTTCTTGGCGAACCCTGCACCGATTTGTGTTTTGGACGAGGTTGACGCGCCTTTGGATGATGCCAACGTGACCCGCTTCTGTGACCTGTTGGATGAGATGTGCCGCCAGACGGATACGCGGTTCCTGATCATCACACACCACGCGGTGACCATGGCCCGTATGGACCGCTTGTTTGGTGTCACAATGGCAGAACAAGGTGTGAGCCAATTGGTGTCTGTCGATTTGAAAAAGGCATCGGTGATGGTGGGCTAAGACCCCAATTTCGCGTCATTGCTATTCTAAAATATAAGCCCCGCAGAGTATGTGCTCTGCGGGGCTTATTTGATTTATGATCAGATCATAGATCCAACCCGTGAAATCGGTTTATAGGTTGTTCAGCAGCGTCGGTGTTGGCCATGCATCAGCTGGCAGGCCAAGGCGCTGTTGTTCTGCTTGAACTGCATCGCGTGTACGTGCGCCCAAGATGCCATCGATTTTGCCAACATTATATCCTCGCTTTTGCAACTTGGATTGCAGGCGTTTCATGCTGTCACCCTGAAGGCCCTGATCTGGGTTTCCAGCGTCATAAGCCGAGGCACCTTGTAGGCGTGTTGCAAAGTAGGCAGCTGTCAGAACGTAGGTGAATGATTGGTTCCATTCAAAGTAAACGTTGAAGTTTGGGTAGGCTAGGAATGCTGGGCCCTTGTGACCTTGTGGCAAGATCAAAGACGCTGGAAGGTTGGCAAGTTTGCCTTCACGTGCCCGAACGCCCATTGCTTGCCAATTGCCAGCGGACATGGTGGTGCCCAAGCCGCTTTTTGACCAATCCATATTGTTTGGCACGGTAACTTCTTGCAGCCATGGTTGGCCTGCGTTCCAACCCAAGTGCTGCAACATTTTGCCTCCTGACGTCAGCGCATCCGGAGCCGATGTCTTGAGTGATACGCGGCCGTCGCCGTCGGCATCCACACCGTTCTCCAAGATGTCGCGCGGCAACATTTGCACCATTCCGATTTCACCAGCCCATGCACCTGTTGTGCGTGCTGGATCAAATTGGCCACGTCCATAAAGGGTCATCGCCGCGAAAACCTGTGGGCGGAACAATTCTGGACGGCGGCAATCATGGGCCAATGTGACCAGTGCGTTGGCGGTGTTAAAGTCACCTTGGAACGCGCCGTAATCAGTTTCAAAAGCCCAGAATGCCAACAACACGTTGCGGTTTACGCCATATGTGGACTCGACGTTATCAAACACGCGATCAAAGCGTTTGGCGTTTGAGCGCCCTGAGTTGATTCGATTTGATGAAATCAATCGGCGCGAAAATTCGATGAATGGTTTCTGGAAAACACCTTGGGCGCGATCAGCCTTTAGGACGCTGCCATCTTTACGGACGCCCGACAGGAAGGCATCCGCTTTCGCGGGTGAAATACCTTGCGCGACGGCTTCGGACTTTAGTCCGTTTTTGAAGCTATTGAAGGAGCCACCACATTCGGCGTGGGCCGCGAGTGGCAAGAGGAGGGCAGCGGTTAAAGCAAGTATGCGCATATTGGTGTCCGTTATAAAATGGTAAGGATGGTGGTGAATAAAAGTGCGATGCTCCAAGCTTTCCATAACATAGAGCATGCGGCGTCGATGTCTGATGGTCCCGCAAACTGATTTCCCGCTGGATGCACGAATGGGAAATCTTGCATCTGTCCTTCGTAGGCGCGTGGGCCTGATAGTGCGATGTCGATAGCGCGTGCCATTGCCGCTTCGGGCCAGCCTGCGTTTGGTGAGCGGTGAAGTTTTGCGTCTGCGATGATGTTGCGCCATTGGCTGTGAACGCCAGCGGGCAGTGCGATAAGCGCTGCGGTGATCCGTGCAGGGATCAGGTTTAGCAGATCGTCAAAGCGGGCAGAGGCCCATCCGAAATCGGCGTGCTGTTCGGTTTTGTAGCCAATCATGCTGTCCGCGGTATTGACGATTTTATAGACCATTAAACCTGGTAATCCGCCTACTAGGAACCAAAAAGCTGGTGCGATCACACCGTCACTCAGGTTTTCTGCTGCGCTCTCAATTGCGCCGCGTGCCACGGCGGGTTGATCCATGTGTCCAGTGTCGCGCCCCACGATCATGGCGACCTTTTGGCGACCCTCATCAAGCGAGATGCGCAGGGCATCTGCAACCTGTTGGACATGCTGAACCAAGGATTTTTGGGCGAGTAGAATTGCGGTGATTAAGATGGTAACGATCCCGCCAAACAAGCTGATGATATACCCCAAGAGCGCTGCGCCAGCGACGAGGGCGAGAAGCGTCAGAACGCCATTGAGCTTGGCATTTTCACCGCTGTTGTATTGTTCGTCACACCACTTGATCAGGTTACCCATAAGCACAGCGGGATGCGGAACCTTATTCCATAACCATTTGGGTTCACCCAAAATGGCATCAAGGATCATTGCGAAAAAGAGAAGGGCTGCGGTGCTCATAAAGCATCCTCAATACGTGACCAGTCCATTGGATGCGGCAAGCCAAGGCGCAGCCAGCGCGTGCTGTAGGGAAAGATGCGCGACCAGATTTGGGATTGGGCGAGACGGTCCTGCCATTCTGCTGCGTCCCCTACATCATACAACCTGAACAAGGTTGTGCCGCCAACAACGGTGGCACCCTTTGCAGTGATAAGTTGGTCAAGTTTCGCAGCATCTTTTTCTAGGCGCATGCGTGTTTGGTTGGCCCAATCGTGATCTCTGAGTGCCTGCGCGCCAATTGTTAATGCCGGACCCGAAACGGGCCATGGGCCTAACATGGTTTTCAGTTGCTCAATCAACGCCGGTTCGCCAATGGCAAAGCCAAGGCGCAGCCCTGCAAGACCCCAGAATTTACCAAAGCTTTTTAATACAATTGTGCCGGGTTCAGCAGCGTGTTGGATCAGCGACTGCAGAGGCATTACATCGCAAAAGCTCTCGTCGATAATACGTAACGGCGCTTTGATCTGATCAATCGACCAGATGCGGCCGTCAGGGTTGTTGGGGTGAACAACGACTTGCGCAGCAGCTGCGCCATCCGTTTTCCAACCCGCCACTTCAAACGCGCTGGCATGTTCGTTGTATGTTGGGCCCGTGATATCAACTGATGCTGTTGGGGCAAGTCGTGGCATGTTTGCTATGAGGGAAGATGCACCGGGGGCAGCCAGAATGGCAGCTGTGTCAGGCACATTCCAAAATGCACGTGCCGCATCTGTGAGGTTGGTGGCGGCGGTTTGATCCGGTAGCGCGGTCCATGCGTCAGGTTGAATTCCAGAAACGCCATAGGGCAGGGGATTGATCCCAGTCGATAGATCAATCCAATCGGTGCGGTTGCCGCCGTATTGGCGTGCAGCACCGTCTAGTCCACCACCGTGATCGTTACTCTTTTTGGTCAAGATTGAGCTCTTTCACAGTCAATTAGAACAACATGTTTCGTCGTTGTTTAATCTAAAAGAAGTGAAAACCCTATCATTATCAAGTTAGTTTTTCAAAGTTCGTCAATTCCGATTTCTGTCGCCTAGATGTTAGGGTTTGGGCAACAGAAACCGTTGAAGGATTGCGTTATCTGCGGCCGTGTGGGGCCATCAGGTCTAGCGTTGGATTGATGGGGATGATCCGGTTTGGGTTTATGCTTTCGTGGCTGTAATGATAGTGGCGCACGATGTGGTCCAAGTTGACGGTTTCTGCGACGCCCTCAACTTGATAAAGCTCACGGGTGTAGGCCCATAGATTGGGATAATCTACGATGCGTTTTTTGTTACACTTAAAGTGCAGATGATAAACGGCATCAAAACGGATTAGGGTCGTGAACAACCGCCAGTCAGCTTCCGTCAGGCGATCCCCAAGTAAATAGCGTTTTGTGCCTAGGCGCTCTTCGATCCAATCTAAGGCATCGAACAACGGATGCACGGCCTCGTTGTAGGCTGCTTGAGTTGTTGCGAACCCGCAGCGGTAGACGCCATTGTTCAGCGTATCGTAGATCCGTGCATTCACGACTTCGATGTCGTCATGCATGTGCTGGGGCCATAGATCATCGGTGTTGCCTGTCACGTCGTTGAAGGCAGAGTTGAACATGCGGATAATTTCAGAACTTTCGTTACTAACAATCGTGTTCTGCTGTTTATCCCAAAGGATTGGCACGGTAACGCGGCCAGAAAACGTAGGGTCTGCGCGGGTGTAGATGTCGCGTGCAAATGGCAGATCAAACAAAGTGTCCCCAGTCGCACCGTATTCGTCTTTTTCAAAGGACCACCCATCTGACAACATGTCAGGATGAACAGTTGAGATAGTGATGTGGTCGCTGAGGTCTTTGATCTGGCGGAAGATCAGCGTGCGGTGTGCCCATGGGCATGCGTCACTGACATACATGTGGTAACGGCCTGTTTCTGCCTTGAATCCGCCGGTACCTGATGGGCCCGCAGATCCATCGGCGGTAATCCAGTTGCGGAATTTCGCCTGTGATCGTTCAAACTTTCCACCAGTCGATTTGGTATCATACCAAGTGTCGTGCCAAACGCCGTCAACCAATAGTCCCATTGTGCAACTCCATATATTGTTAACTCTTGGCTAAATGGTTGTAGCGCGCATCGCCATAGGGTTCTGCGCTCATGCGCTATGCGTAGATGCACATGTCTTTGGTGCTATGGGTTGATATCTTAAGTCTGTCACAAAGATTTAACTTGCAGCTGCTAATGCATAGGTCATTGTTAGGGTACTCAAATAGGGGAAGTCGGATGACAACATTTGTTCCAAAAGAAGTTCAGGCAGGTCTCGATCGTGCCCGATTGGCGCGGATGAAAAAGGCGTCGCGTTTGCGCATCTCTGTTGATGACAAGACCTATAAGGTGCTGCGTATGTGGAAGACTGGTTTTTCTATCGATGCGGAAACAGCCCCACAATTGCGTGGATTGGTCGACTTATATGATGGTGCGATCCACTTGTTCCAATGTCTAATCATTGCGAACGAGCGAGATGAGGACGAGATGCTGTTTGAGTTCAAACGCCTGACTGCGGTGTCCGAACAGCCGGCTATCGACTTTGTGCGTGATCCCGATGCGCCCATCGCATTGCTGGGCCGCGCTAGCTAAGCCAGGGCACAATTGGTTCGAAATATTGAGTTAAGTTAAAGCGCGGTTGAAACCGCGCCTTTGTTCGTTTTACTGAAGGTCGCCAAAGGCTTTCGCCAAACGATCAACTGCCTCTTGGACGCGTGAACGTGGTGTCGCGATGTTGAAGCGCAGGAACGTATCACCACCTGTTCCAAAGGTTGGTCCGTGGTTCACAGCAATCTGCGCGTCTTTTTCAACGCGTTTGGTGAAGTCCTCGCGGCTCATTCCTGTGCCGTCGAAATCCACCCACGACAGATATGTTGCCTCTAAATTCATTGAGGCAAGGCCGGGGATGGCATTCACGCCTGCATCAAAGATTTTACGATTTCCATCAAGGTATTCGACCAACCCATCAACCCATGTGGCACCCTCAGGTGAATAAGCGGCTGTGGCCATGAACAGTCCAAAGGAGTTGGCCGACAAGCCCATCGCAGCCATGCGCCCTGCGAACTTGGCGCGCAAATCAGGGTCTTCAATAATAACGTTGCCAGAGTGTGAGCCTGCGATGTTGAAGGTCTTTGTTGTGGCCGTCATCATCACCAAACGATCAGTGATATCGTCAATGTGGGGCATTGGAATATGTGTGCTGCCCGGCATGACCAGATCGTGGTGAATTTCATCAGATACAAGGATGAGGTCGTGGCGTTTTGCGAAATCTGCGACATTTTGCAACTCTGCCTTGGACCAAACGCGTCCACCTGGATTGTGCGGTGAGCATAGGATCACCATCTTTTCTGAACCCGTCATTTGCGCATCATACGCGTCAAAATCCATTTCAAAGCGGCCATTGTTATTGGCCAACTCGCATTCAACAACCTTACGACCTGCGGCGTTAATAACCTTCGCAAATGCGTGGTAGACTGGCGTGAACAAGACCACGCCATCGCCTGAAGATGTAAACGCATCGACACACATTGCCGTTCCGTTGACCAAGCCGTGCGTCGTAAAGATCCATGACGGATCAACTTTCCAGTTGTGGCGCGTTTCCATCCACCAGTTGATGGCTTCCTTGTATTTGGAATCGTCCCCAAAATAGCCCATCACCCCGTGATCAACTTGTCCTTGAACTGCATCCAAAACGCATTGGGGCGGACGGAAGTCCATATCAGCGACCCACATAGCAAGACCGGTGTCCGTTGGGACTCCATAGATTTCTTCCATCATGTCCCATTTTACACAATGGCTGCCGCGGCGGTCGATGATATCGTCAAAGCTCATGGGGGTGTCTCCACTATTTTGCTGGTTTTTTGCCAAGCTAACGGGATATGGCAGGGTTGCAAGAGGCGTTGCGCGGGACGGCACATTGTCCTACATCACTGCCATGATACGTCCTATTTTATTGCACCCCGACCCCCGCCTGAAAAAAGTCTGCGCTGATGTGCCAGATTTGACAGATGAATTGCGCACGCTTGCCGATGATATGTTGAAAACCATGTATGATGCCCCTGGCGTTGGATTGGCTGCGCCGCAGATCGGTATTTTACATCGTTTGATTGTTTTGGACTGCGTCAAAGAAGAGGGTGAAACGGCCCGTCCGTTGATCATGTTCAATCCGGAAATTATCGCATCCTCGGATGAAAAGAACGTCTATGAAGAGGGGTGTTTGTCTATCCCCGATTTGTTTGCGGATGTGACCCGACCTAAAACAGTGCAAGTTCGCTGGATGGATCGTGATGGGAACGAACAAAACGAAGAGATGGATGGCTTATGGTCCACCTGTGTTCAGCATGAAATCGATCACCTCGAGGGCAAGTTGTTTATCGACCACATCAAACCCCTTCGCCGCCAGATGATCACTCGTAAAATGGTGAAGCTAAAGCGCGAATTGGCGCGGGGTTGATCGGGGATGAGTGTCCTAGATATCGTCCTTTGGCCAGATGCGCGGTTGACTGAGACCTGTGTTCAGGTTGAGGAAATCACCCAGGAAATTCGCACCTTGGCCCAAGATATGTTGGACACGATGTATGCTGCTCAGGGTCGAGGTTTAGCCGCGTCTCAGGTTGGTTCGCTAAACCGTCTATTTGTGATGGATATTGGTTGGAAAGAAGGCAAGTCGGACCCGTTGGTTTGCATCAATCCAATGTTGCAAGAAATTGGCGAAGAACGCGCTGTGTTGGAAGAGGGCTGTCTTTCAATTCCGGGCGTATTGGCCGAGGTGAACCGCCCGTCGCAGGTTCAGATGGTTTGGTCTTCCCTCGAGGGTGGTCGTTATGTTCAATCCTTTGATGGGTTCGGTGCGGCCTGTGTGCAGCATGAAATCGATCATCTTGATGGGATTGTGACATTTGATCATTTGGACGCTGAAACGCGTGCGGCTCTGATTGCGCAGTACGAGGCGGCGAAATGACGGTTCGCCCGTTTCTCAGTTGGCCAGACAAGCGGTTGCGCACAGCCGTGGCAGAAGTTGCCGAAATTACGGATGAGATTCGTTTGATCTGGGCGGATATGGTTGAGACGATGGATGCAATGCCCGGTGTTGGATTGGCCGCGCCGCAAATCGGCGTCATGATGCAGCTGGCCGTAGTCGATGCGTCGCCGGATCGTAAACGACTGATACTTTTGGCGAACCCAACTATCCTGTCAACGTCAGAAGAAATGAACACTCACGATGAAGCCAGCCCAAATTTACCGGGCGTTTCTGCGATTATTAAGCGACCTAAGAATGTAAGCGTTCGGTATCTGAATGAAGATGGCGTAATAACGCGTGGTGATTTTACAGGGCTTGAAGCGACGAGCGTTCAGCACCAAATTGATCATCTGCAGGGCAAAATGTATTTTGACAATCTTGGCCGTGTGAAACGAGATATGCTGCTGCGTAAAGCACGTAAAACATAAGTTTTTTGGGTGTGCCAACGGCATGCCACTGCGAGGGAATAATGCGTATAGTCTTTATGGGAACACCAGATTTTTCGGTTCCGGTGCTTGAAGCGCTTGTTGATGCAGGTCACGATATCGTTGCAGTCTATTCCCAGCCACCGCGCCCTGCAGGCCGTGGCAAGAAAGATCGCCCAAGCCCAGTTCAATCTAAGGCCGAGGCGCTTGGTTTGATGGTGCGCTATCCTCAAAGTGTTCGCACAAACGAGGCCCTTGCCGATTTTGTAGCGCTGGAAGCAGATGTCGCGGTTGTCGTGGCATATGGTTTGATCCTGCCCCAATCCATTTTGGATGCGCCCAAAAACGGGTGTCTGAATATTCACGCAAGCCTTTTGCCGCGTTGGCGTGGGGCGGCACCAATTCACCGCGCCAATATGGCTGGTGATGCTGAAACGGGCGTCTGCATTATGCAGATGGAGGCAGGATTGGACACAGGTCCAGTTCTAAGCCGTCATGCTATTTCGATCGGTGAAACGGAAACGACCTTGCAGTTACATGACCGCCTTAGCGTGCTGGGTGCGGATGCGATTGTAGAGACGTTGGCAAATTTGGATCAACTTGCGCCTCAGGAACAACCCGAAGAGGGCGTCACCTACGCGGCCAAAATAGACAAAGCAGAAGCTGCGATAGATTGGACCAAATCAGCCGTTGAAGTTGATCGGTTGATCCGCGGTCTATCCCCGTTCCCCGGCGCATGGTTTGAGATGGATGGAACACGTATTAAGGTTCTTGGCTCTACTTTGGTTGATCAGAATGGGAATGCTGGTGCAGTCTTGGATGACGCTTTGACAATTGCGTGTGGCAGCGGCGCGATTAGACTGACACACTTGCAGCGAGCAGGTAAAAGTGCGCAAGATGCTGGGCAGTTCCAGAACGGCTGGCCAATTGCGGCCGGCACGCAACTATAGCGGAGAAGATACCATGTTTCCTACAATGATAGGCACAGTCGTGATTGCAGGGATCGTTGGATATCTTGCTGAGAAAAGCAATTTCACCCACAATGGAATTCTTCAATCCATTATCATTTGCGTGGGTGGTGCTTTTCTATTTTACTTTGTGCGATTGATGTTTGGGATTGGTTTTGGCAGCGCAGGTTTTAACGCTATTTTGTCTTCAATCGGTGCGCTGGTGATTATCCCAACGCATTGGCGCAAGTAAGACTGCTTATTTCTTTGGTTTGAACGGGGCCATGCCAGCATTTGCCAGCTGATCAGCGCGTTCATTTTCTGGATGACCAGCGTGGCCTTTAACCCATTTCCACGTGACATCGTGTTGTGAGTTCACTGCATCCAAACGTTGCCAAAGTTCAGCATTCGCCACAGGCTTCTTGGCTGCGTTTTTCCAGCCGTTTTTCTTCCAACCGAAAATCCAGCTGGTTATGCCATTTTTGACATAGTTGCTGTCGGTCACGATTGTGATCTCAGTACGGCGTGTCAAAGATTCCAGCGCGTTGATAGCTGCCAAAAGCTCCATGCGGTTGTTGGTTGTTGCGGGTTCGCCGCCCTTCAACTCACGTTCTTTGACAACTGTTGCGCCATCTTTTGCCTGCAACAATGCACCCCAGCCACCTGGACCCGGATTGCCGCTACATGCGCCGTCTGTGTATGCGATTAAATTAGCCATATGCCCGCACGCATATCCAAGGTGCCATGGTGCCGTCCAGCCCAATTGCGCTGCCTTTTGAATGTTGTGAAACGGTGAGGCCTACGGCGCTCAACAGGCCGGTCAATTCTTCTAAGCTATAGTAGCTATAATGGCGCCCGATTCCGTCGCGTTTTTCACCTGAGCCCTCTTTCAGCCCGATGTGGAATTGGCCACCTGGTTTCAGTGCTTTGGCAAGGGCGGAAAGATGTCGCGGCATATCTGCCTTGGTCGCGTGCAGCAGGCTAAAGTTTGCCCAGATGCCATCATAGATATTTTCACCATCGATATCATCAAACGTTTCACACCGCGCATCAACACCGGCGTGTTTGGACGCGAGTGCAATCATTTCAGGAACGGCGTCTGTGGCGGTGACCTGAAAGCCTGCTTTGGCGACTATGCCGGCTGAGGTACCGGGGCCGCATCCCAAGTCAAGAACATGACCTGTTGCGGGCAAGTCCGAAATGAAACTTGAGAGGATCGCATCGTTGATTTTGTCGCCGTCAGTGATGGCTGCATATTTTTCAGCCTGAGCAGCATAGACCCCCATGGTTTCTTTATCGCTCATTGCATCATCCGACTTCACGCAAGACGCGCGGAACTTTGAACTCGACGTTTTCAACGGCTGTTTCGACCAGCTCTTCGGTCACATCATAACGCGATTTGAAAGCGTCGATGACTTCATTGATAAGAACTTCGGGGGCGGAGGCACCCGCTGTGATCCCGATTGATTTGATGCCCTCAAGGCTGCGCCAATCGATATCGGCTGCGCGTTGAACGAGTTGTGCATAGTTGCATCCAGCGCGTGCACCAACTTCAACAAGACGTTTTGAGTTTGAAGAATTCGGTGCACCAACAACAAGAATGGCGTCACACTTTGGCGCTATCGCTTTTACGGCTTCTTGGCGGTTGGTCGTTGCGTAGCAAATGTCTTCTTTGTGTGGCCCAACGATTTTGGGAAACCGGTCTTTGAGAGCCGCAACTATGTCTGTCGTGTCATCAACGCTAAGCGTTGTTTGTGTCACGTAGGCAAGTTGTTCGGGGTCGCGAACAGTGACGCTAGCGACATCGTCTGGTGTCTCGACCAACAGAACTTCGCCTTCAGGCAGTTGGCCCATTGTGCCTACGGTTTCTGGATGCCCTTCGTGACCGATCATGATCATTTGTAGACCTTGATCGGAATGGCGCTGTGCTTCGATGTGTACTTTGCTGACTAGCGGACAGGTTGCATCGACAAACACCATTTGGCGTGCTTTTGCTGCATTGGGCACAGATTTTGGAACCCCGTGTGCTGAGAAGATGACGGGACGGTCATCTGGGCATTCGTCTAGTTCTTCTACAAAGATCGCCCCTTTGTCACGAAGACCGTCCACCACGAATTTATTGTGAACAATTTCGTGGCGCACATAAACGGGAGCTCCCCATTTATCGATGGCCATTTCAACGATTTTGATCGCGCGATCCACACCAGCGCAGAAGCCACGCGGAGCGGCCAAGTATAGCGTTAAGGGGGTGTTTGGCATGGGGTTCTCCATCAACTGTTATGACAGAGTTAATATCGCGAGTGCCCAAGGTCCACCCCGCTAAATGGCGCAGCAGTAGATTGTGATAAGGTGAGGTGTGATCGCCAGTTAAACTGGCGATCAGCGTTAGTCTTGCGAAGCAGGAGCTTCTGGCTTTTCAATCGGGAATTCACGGTGTGGACGCCCAAGAACGTCTTTTAGTTCATCCAACTCGATGAAGTTGTCCGCCTGACGGCGTAAATCATCTGAAATCATCGGTGGGTGGCTTCGGATAGTGGAAACCACGGACACCCGAACGCCTTGACGTTGAATGCTCTCAACTAATGGGCGGAAATCGCCATCACCTGAGAATATAACGATGTGATCGACGTGAGGGGCAAGTTCCATGGCATCGACAGCAAGTTCGATATCCATGTTACCCTTGATCTTACGCCGACCCATACTGTCGGTGTATTCTTTGGCCGGTTTAGTGACCATCGTAAATCCGTTGTAGTTCAACCAATCTACCAAAGGGCGGATTGGCGAATATTCATCGTTTTCTAAAAGTGCAGTATAATAAAATGCACGCAACAGTTTCCCGCGACGCATGAACTCTTTACGCAAAAGTTTGTAGTCGATGTCGAACCCAAGCGCTTTGGCAGCGGCATACAAATTCGATCCATCGATGAACAGCGCAAGCCGTTCGTCTTTGTAAAACATCAAAGTACCTTTCCGAAGAGCAACGCAGCCAACAATTTCGTGAGTGAAAAATAACTACGACTACGTGCAACGACGAAAATAAGTATTTTGTCTAATCAAGCAAGGTGTCATTCTGTGTGAAAAGGCGGAAAAGTGCATAAAGATATGATAAAGATGATAATTGCCCTTGGGAGCAATCAACAGGCGGCTGAAGCCAGCCCTCAATCGATTGTTGAGCGGGCAATTGAGGCATTGCGCGGTAGTGGTCTGGTGATTCGTAAAATCAGTAGATTTTATCTAACCCCGTGTTTCCCTGTCGGTGCAGGCCCAGACTATGTAAATGCGGCTTGTTTGCTAGAAACAACGCGGTCGCCATCTGAAGTATTAGAAAAGTTACATGCGATTGAACAGGAGTTTGGACGTAAGCGCATCCAACGATGGGGGCAGCGAACTTTGGACTTGGATTTGATTGGCGTCGAAGATGTTGTGTGTCCAAGCCTAAAAACACACGACAAGTGGCGTAACTTGGACTTAATGACCCAAAAGATTGAAGCGCCAACAGAGTTAATTGTCCCGCACCCTCGTATGCAAGATCGCGCTTTTGTTCTAATTCCGATGATGGATATTGCGCCGGATTGGGTTCATCCAATCCTCGGCTTGAGTGTGTCTGAAATGTTGGATGGGCTACCCTCGGGCGAAAAAGTAGATGTAATACCTTTAAATGTTCAGCAATAGACGCTTGTAAACTTAGCAAAAGGGCAATAAATACCAGCCCTCAACACTTACCAAATTTTGGAGCTTGGCCATGGCCCGCGTTACCGTAGAAGACTGTGTAGACAAGGTTCCGAACCGTTTCGATCTGGTGATGCTAGCATCCCATCGTGCGCGCGAAATTTCCGCCGGTTCAGCGATCACTGTTGATCGTGATAATGACAAAAACCCTGTTGTATCTTTACGCGAAATTGCTGAAGAAACACAGAGCGCTGATGATCTGCGTGAGCGTATGATCGAAAGCAACCAGACGCAAATCGAAGTCGATGAGGCTGAAGAAGATGCGATGGCTTTGTTGATGGGCGCTGAGCAAGACAAGCCAGAAGAAGACAGCATGAACGAAGAAATGTTGCTGCGCCAATTGATGGCTGCACAAGGCCAAAGCTAAGGCCAAACGCTAGGATGCGGACCAAATGATATCTGCCGACGATCTGATCGCGCTGGTCCGCAACTACAATCCCAAAACCAATGAAGCGCTTATCCGCTCCGCCTTTGAATATGGCGGAGAGATGCATGACGGCCAGTTCCGTCATTCGGGTGAGCCTTACTTTAGTCATCCTGTCGCGGTTGCCGCGATTTTAACTGAACAGCAGTTAGACGATGGAACAATCATCACTGCTCTTTTGCATGACACGATTGAAGACACC
>DLQI01000116.1:20163-54054 GCA_002478745.1 Rhodobacteraceae bacterium UBA7436
CAGGCTGAGAATTTTCGCAAGCTGTTTATGGCGATGTCTAAGGACATGCGCGTTATTCTGGTTAAGTTGGCTGATCGCCTCCACAATATGCGCACCATCAAATCGATGCGCCCCGAAAAGCAGATTCAAAAAGCCCGCGAGACGATGGATATCTTTGCGCCACTGGCTGGTCGCATGGGTATGCAGTGGATGCGTGAAGAACTAGAAGACTTGGCGTTCCGGGTGCTGAACCCGGAAGGTCGCTCCAGCATCATGCGCCGTTTTGTAAGTCTTCAGCGTGAGACTGGCGATGTGATTGAGCGCATCACCGGCGATATGCGGATGGAGCTAGAAAAAGCGGACATTGATGCCGAGATTTTTGGCCGCGCGAAGAAACCTTATTCTATTTGGCGTAAAATGCAGGAAAAGGATCAGTCCTTTAGCCGTCTAAGTGATATTTATGGTTTTCGCATTGTGACGCATAGCGAGGAAGATAGTTACCGTACCTTGGGTGCTATCCATCAGCGGTGGAGTGCAGTGCCTGGCCGCTTCAAGGATTATATCAGTCAGCCGAAAACCAACGGGTACCGTTCAATTCACACAACTGTTTCCGGTCGTGACGGTAAACGAGTTGAGGTGCAAATCCGCACTCGCCAGATGCACGATGTGGCAGAAACGGGTGTGGCTGCGCACTGGTCCTACAAAGATGGTGTACGCTCGCAAAATCCGTTCGCGGTAGACCCCGCGAAGTGGATTTCGCAACTAACTGAACAATTTGACGGCGAAGATGACCACGAAGATTTCTTGGAAGCTGTCAAGCTTGAGATGTATTCGGATCAGGTGTTTTGCTTCACGCCAAAGGGCGAAGTGGTCAAATTGCCACGCGGAGCAACGCCTATCGATTTTGCCTATGCAATCCACACACGCATCGGCAATGCCTGTGTCGGGTCCAAGATTGATGGCATGCGTGTGCCATTGTGGACACGTGTGAAGAACGGACAATCTGTTGAAATCATCACGGCGGAAGGTCAGTCGCCTCAAACGACGTGGTTGGAAATTGCGACAACAGGGAAGGCAAAAACTGCCATTCGCAGATCATTGCGTGAGGCCGATCGCGAGAGCTTTATCAAGCTTGGGCGCGAACTGGCGAGATCAGCCTTTGCGCATGTTGGTCAGAAGTCGACAGAGAAAGCTTTGGAAACTGCTGCAGATGTTTTACGTCTGAAAGATCCGAACGAGGTTCTTGCGCGTTTGGGCAGTGCAGAATTGACCGGACGACAGGTTGTTCAAGCGATTTATCCTGAGTTGATCCCCCAAGAGGGTGCACCGGTTGATGCAAGCCGTGCCGTTATTGGTCTGAAAGCGGGCCAATCATTTGAACGCGCAAGCTGCTGTCAGCCCCTTCCTGACGAGCGCATTGTTGGCATCAGTATGAGAGGGCGTGGGGTTGTTGTTCACACAATTGACTGCGAACAATTGATTAAACTAGAGGATCGCGCGGATGATTGGTTGGATCTGCGTTGGCATGACGGAAGCCATGCGGCGGTGTACACTGCGACCCTTCGCATGACGATTGGCAACGGTGCAGGTGTTTTAGGTCGGGTTTGCTCCTTGATAGGCGAGACCGGGGCCAATATCTCTGACTTGCAATTCATGGATCGTAAGCCTGACTATTTCCTTTTGCTGATTGATGTCGATTTACGGGATGTACAGCATTTGCATACCCTTATGGGTGCACTAAATGCTCAAGAGGAAGTCGCTGCAATTGAGCGGTATAGAAACATAGACCTACCTGATGCCAATTCTGCGCCATCGGGATGACCCGTAAAGGACAATGCTGGTGATTTTTAGACGCCGCGACCCTAAGACATATGTGCGTGCAGCGGTAGAATTTCTTTGGCCGCGTGGCGGTTGGACACGTGCGTTTCATTATGTGCGTCACCGCCTGCGCCGCCTTCCTGACAGTCCAGAGCGGATTGCGCGTGGCATTTGGGCCGGCGTGTTTGCAGCGTTTACTCCGTTTTATACGATGCATTTTTTGGTTGCAGTTTTGATGGCAAAGCTGATGCGTGGGAACATGTTGGCGTCTTTGATGGGTACCTTCTTTGGCAATCCGCTGACTTATGTCCCCATTGCGGTCATGTCGTTGCAAACCGGCCACTGGCTGTTGGGTACAGAAATGGAAGTGGATGTGCATCGTTCCTTCGGTGGGAAATTCGCGGACGCTGGTGCTGACTTAGTCTATAACCTCAAGGCGGTTTGGATGGGCAACCCAACGGATTGGCATGGCATCTCTGTCTTTTATGCCGAGATTTTTTACCCATATATGGTTGGGGGGATAGTCCCAGGCATTGTGTTTGGAACCATCTGCTATTATGTCAGTGTCCCGCTGATCCGTGCGTACCAGCATCGCCGTAAGGGTCTTATCAAGGCGAAATTCGAAGCACTAAAGGCTAAGGCAAGCGCGAAAGCGGATGCTAAACGCAAAGCAGAGACTGGTGACGATCAATAGGTTATCGCGTGTTGATACAATTCTAATGTGTACTAACATTCGTTCGTGATTGTATCCCTGTAGGCACAAGCTAAATCGAAATCTGAGGTATCCAATGACAACATCTGGAAAACTACGTCTGGGCGTGAACATTGATCACGTTGCGACGGTCCGCAATGCGCGTGGTGGTGACACTCCTGGTCCATTACGTGCTGCACGCGTTGCTCAGGATGCTGGTGCTGATGGAATAACGGCGCACTTGCGTGAGGATCGCCGCCATATTTCGGATGCCGATATTGAAGGCCTGATGGATATTCTAACCGTGCCATTGAACTTTGAGATGGCTGCGACGAAAGAGATGCAACAAATTGCGCTTCGTCATAAGCCCCACGCGGTATGTATTGTTCCTGAAAAACGCGAGGAACGTACCACTGAAGGTGGCTTAGAGGTTGCCCGTGAAGAGAACCGGTTGGCTCATTACATTGCACCTTTGCGTGATGCAGGATGTCGCGTCTCTATCTTTATCGCAGCGGACGTTCGCCAAATTGATGCGGCCCATCGTATCGGTGCGCAGGTTATTGAACTTCATTCGGGTGCATATTGCGATGCACATCACGAAAATCGTTTGGATGATCGTGATCGCGAGTTGAACAGCCTTCGCGAGATGAGCAGCTATGCGCATTCTTTGGGGTTGGAAGTTCATGTTGGCCACGGGCTCACATACGAAACTGTCAAACCGGTTGCTGCTTTTCCAGAGGTTATGGAGCTGAACATCGGTCACTTTCTGATTGGCGAAGCTATCTTTCGCGGATTGCAGCCAGCGATGGCTGAAATGCGCCGCTTGATGGACGAAGCCCGTGCTGGGAATTTTGCATGATATTAGGAATCGGAACCGATCTAGCCAATATTGAGCGCATCCAAGGCACGCTTAATAGGTTTGGTGATCGATTTCGCAATCGGGTGTTTACCGAAGTTGAACAGGCCAAGGCTGAGCGGCGCAAAGATGTGGCTGGCACTTACGCTAAGCGTTGGGCTGCAAAAGAGGCATGTTCAAAGGCATTAGGTACTGGATTGAGCATGGGTATTGCTTGGCGGGATATGTCTGTTACCAATTTGAAGACAGGCCAGCCAACAATGGCAGTGACAGGGTGGGCTGCTGAACGATTAGCGACCATGACGCCTGAGGGCCATGAGGCTGTAATTCACGTAACTTTGACGGATGATCACCCTTGGGCACAAGCATTTGTCGTTATCGAAGCACGTCCCATAGCTTGACTTGATGGCGTTGGGGTCGCATGTACCCTTCAACCAACCGAGTAGGGATGACTTAAAGATGGCTCAGGCTAAAAAAGAAGGAAATCAGATCATCGAGTCTATTAAGACAGTGGTCTATGCGTTGCTTATTGCAGGTGTTTTCCGCACTCTATTTTTCCAACCTTTCTGGATCCCGTCAGGTTCGATGAAAGAAACGCTTTTGATTGGTGATTTCCTATTCGTGAACAAGATGGCTTATGGCTATTCATACGCGTCCTGCCCCAGCATTCGCCTTGATCGTTTTGGCGTTAACATAGACGCACAGAAAATCTGTGGTGCCTTTGATGGCGACAATGGTCGTTTCTGGGCCGGCGATCCGGAGCGTGGGGATGTTGTTGTGTTCCGCCATCCTGTTAATGGGACCGATTACATCAAGCGTCTGGTTGGATTGCCCGGTGACAAAGTGCAGGTGAAAAAAGGGATTCTACATTTGAACGACGTTGCCGTTCCACAAACACCTGCAGGAACGTTCACAGAAGTTAAAGGCCCACAGGGGCCACACCGTCTTGAGCCAAGATGCGAAAATGGCCCTGTTGGCGAAGGTGCCATTTGCGAGAAATCGCGCTGGACTGAGACATTCCCCGATGGATCACAGCATGTCGTTTTGAATATCGCGAACCAAGGCCAAGATAACACGGGCATTTTCCTAGTCCCGGAAGGCCAGTATTTCTTCATGGGAGATAATCGCGATAACTCAACTGATAGCCGGTTTGCCCAGCTTGGTGGTGGTGTTGGATTTGTACCTTATGAAAACTTAATTGGTCGCGCTGATCGGATCATGTTCTCGTCCGCTGGTAGCTCAATGTTGTATTTCTGGACTTGGCGCAGTGATCGTTTCTTTAAGGGTGTAAATTGATACGAATGAACGCATATGGGCCGATAACGTTGGGTGACTCGCTATGAAGCTGAGTGCTGAACTAAAAGCCTTTGAGGTTCGTATTGGCCATGCGTTTAAAGACACAGCTTTGTTATCGCGTGCTGTTACTCATTCATCGATGTCGTCCAATACGCGCAGCGACAACCAGCGTATGGAGTTCCTAGGCGACCGCGTCTTGGGGCTTGTTATGTCTGAGGCGCTATACCTTAGCGACATGGATGCGGCTGAGGGACAGCTTGCGCCGCGTTACAACGCGTTGGTGCGCAAAGAGACTTGTGCAGACGTCGCCCGCGAGATTGGTATTGGTGAGGTCTTGCGACTTGGCCGATCCGAGATGATTTCTGGTGGGCGTCGTAAACAAGCCTTGCTGGGTGATGCGATGGAAGCTGTAATTGCTGCTGTTTATCTGGATTCTGGATATGACACTGCGCGCGACTTTATCCTTAGGTTTTGGAGAACACGGATAGAAGGCGTCGAAGACGATGCCCGTGATCCCAAAACAGCGCTACAAGAATGGGCTCAAGCCCGTAAAATGAACCCGCCGAAGTATGTTGAAACGTCTCGTAGCGGACCCGACCATGCACCTGTCTTCACAATTGCTGCCCGACTTGATTCTGGGGCTGAGGCGATTGCGACAGCAGGATCAAAACGACAGGCAGAACAGGCAGCGGCCAAAGCGCTTTTGTCGGAATTGGAGAACTAACATGACCACCCGCGCAGGCTTTGTAGCCCTTATCGGCGAACCGAATGCAGGTAAGTCAACTTTGCTCAACCGTATGGTTGGGGCGAAAGTATCAATCGTAACTCACAAAGTGCAAACAACGCGGGCCCGCATCCGTGGTGTCGCGATGGAAGGTGAGACGCAAATCGTTTTTGTCGACACGCCAGGCTTGTTCGCGCCAAAACGCCGTTTGGACCGCGCAATGGTTGCAGCGGCTTGGAGTGGTGCAGCTGATGCGGACGTTGTTGTTCTTCTGGTCGAAGCTAACCGTGGTATCACTGAGGGCGTAGAGCGCATCCTTGAGGGTCTGAATGACATCGGTGAACATCGCAAAGTTGCGTTGGCTGTGAACAAGATCGACCGCGTCGAGGCCCCTAAGTTGTTGGGCCTGACCAAAGCGCTAAACGAGCGGTATCCATTTACAGAAACATTCCTGATTTCTGCTGAGAAAGGCCACGGCGTTGATACGCTGCGCAATTGGCTGGCTGAAGAAGTGCCAGAGGGGCCGTGGTTATATCCTGAGGATCAAATCGCCGACCTTCCGCTGCGCATGATTGCGGCAGAAATGACCCGTGAAAAGCTGACCCTACGCCTTCATCAAGAGCTGCCTTACCAACTGACGGTGGAAACTGAGAAATGGGAAGAGCGTAAAGATGGCTCAGCACGTATTGACCAGATTATTTACGTTATCCGCGACGGCCACAAAGGCATTCTGCTGGGCCACAAAGGTGAGACCATCAAAGCGGTTTCAAAAGCCTCGCGCGAAGAGCTGGAAGAATTCCTTGGCCGCCGGGTACATTTGTTTCTACAGGTTAAAGTTCGCAGTGGCTGGCTGGATGAAGCCGAACGCTATTCTGAAATGGGTTTGAATTTTAAAGACGGAAATGCCTGAACCACTCTCCAACCTGCCCTTCGGGGAGAGTTTATTGGGTAAGACGAAGCCCAAGGAGTGCGCATGGCAAAGCTAACATCACGCTTTTGGGTGGATGCGTACCTCACGCGTTTGCGCGCGTTTGATATTCCTGCTTTCGTTGTTGCCCATGGCGACGATACGGGTGGTGCGGTTTTGGTGAAGTTAAGCACGTTGGATGGCAAAGCCGTTTTGTTCCAGCGTTCCTTTGATCTGATGACTGGGGAACGAAGTTGGTCGGAATTGACAAGTGGATCGGATCTGGATGTTGATGCATCCATCGCTCGCCAAAAAGGTTTTGATCCAGATGTGTGGGTGATCGAAGTCGAAGATAAATTGGCACGCCATCTGTTAGATCAAGAGGGACTTTCCTGATATGGAATGGCGCGGCGCGGGCATATTGGTGGCTGTGCGACGCCATGGCGAGAGCTCTGCCATCATTGAAGTCTTTACTGAAACGCATGGACTTCATGCCGGTGTTGTCCGTGGTGGGGCAGGGCGGCGAATGGGGCCAATTTTACAACCGGGCGCACAATTGGATGTTGTGTGGCGAGCACGCCTTGAAGACCACATTGGCAGCTATACCGTCGAACCCATCCGCAGTCGTGCAGCGGCGGCGATGTCAGATCGGTTAATGTTGGCGGGGCTGAACGCAGTTACGAGTTTGTTGAGTTATTGTTTGCCCGAACGTCAAACACATGCGGCCTTTTATCGCCAGACAGAACAGTTGCTTGATCTCCTGGAGCACCCAGAGGTTTGGCCACTAGCTTACTTGAAGTGGGAAATGACCTTATTGGCTGAGGTTGGTTTTGCGCTGCAGCTTGATGCCTGTGCTGTGTCAGGTGTGACGGCCAATTTAGGCTTTGTGTCGCCAAAGTCAGGCCGCGCGGTGTCACGTGCTGCGGCTGGTGAATGGGCCGATCGATTGTTGCCATTGCCAGATATTTTGCGAGGCATCGGAAATGCCCCGGATCTTGAAGTTTTTGAGGGCCTTAAGACGACAGGCCATTTCTTTCACTCACAGGTTGCCGCGACATTAGGTGGACGTCCATTGCCTGAGGCGCGGGCGCGTTTTGTTGATGCACTTAGCCGTCGGCTTTAAATACCATATTCTTTCCCTCTGGTGTGCTGAGGATAAGTACGTCTCCAAGAACCTCTGAGAGGGTCATCTGCCGCAGAATTGTGAAGTATTCGGTTTCTTTTCGCAGATCGCCACAGGCCATTTTTGTGGCAAGGATCGGGCCGACTTCAAACCATGGATAAGGAACTGTCATGCTGGCGGAATATCGATTGCATGGTGCTTTGCCTGCGACAGTATCTTCATCGGGGAAGGTTAGCGTTGCGCTGGCATTGAAGGGTTGTCCATTGATTTCAACTAACGTCCATTCCCGAGCTGCGGCACCGTAGGCGCGCACTGTTTCGTCCGCTTGGCATGCGGGAATAAAGGCTAGAAGTGCTAGGGCAGCAAAGCGCATGGAAGTTCCTGTTTGCAGTATTTCGCCTTCATTCTCTATTAATTCAAATCCGGCTGCGAGTCTTATCCCAGAAGTCGGCGGGCAATCACTTGTGCTTGAATTTCTGCGGCACCTTCAAAGATATTGAGAATACGCGCATCGCATAAAACGCGGCTAATTTTGTATTCGAGCGCAAACCCGTTGCCGCCGTGAATTTGCAAGCCGTTGTCGGCAGCTGCCCATGCAACACGTGCGCCGAGTAGCTTGGCCATTCCCGCTTCGACGTCACAACGGCGTCCTTCATCTTTCTCAAAAGCTGAGAAGTAAGTGAGTTGGCGTGCAACCATAATTTCGACTGCCATCATGGCAAGCTTGTTCGCCACGCGTGGAAATTCGATCAATGATTTTCCAAATTGTTTTCTATCGATGGCATATTGCATTGAAAGATCCAGCGCCGATTGTGCGACGCCAATTGCGCGGGCTGCGGTTTGAATTCTTGCCGATTCAAACGTTTCCATCAATTGTTTGAATCCCTTGCCTTCTTTCCCGCCTAGCAAGTTCGCTCCTTTGACTTGGAACCCATCAAAAGCGATTTCGTATTCTTTCATGCCACGATAACCGAGCACTTCAATTTCGCCACCTGTCATGCCCTGCGTCGGGAATGGATCGTTGTCGTCGCCGGGTATCTTTTCGGCAAGGAACATGGACAGCCCCTTGTAGGTGTCATCATCTGGGTTTGTGCGAGCAAGTAGGGTCATTATTTGAGTGCGGGCGGCATGGGTGATCCATGTTTTATTGCCCGTTATTTGATAATTACCATCTTTATCCTTGACCGCGCGTGTGCGCAGAGCGCCTAGGTCTGACCCTGTATTTGGCTCTGTGAACACGGCCGTTGGCAAGGTTTCAGCAGATGCGAGTTTTGGTAGCCACTTTTGTTTTTGTTCATCAGTGCCGCCTGCAATGATCAATTCGGCCGCAATTTCGGATCGCGTGCCAAGAGAGCCGACGCCGATATAGCCGCGAGATAGCTCTTCGGAAACAACGCACATGGACGCCTTTGACAGGCCGAAACCTCCATATTGCTCAGGAATTGTCAGCCCAAAGACGCCCATTTCGGCCAGCTCGTCGATGATCTTCATCGGGATTAGTTCGTCCTTGAGGTGCCATTCGTGTGCGAAGGGTTCAATTTTTTCTACTGTGTAGCGACGGAATTGTTCGCGGATCATTTCCAGTTCGTCATCAAGCCCTGTTGCGCCAACCGTTACGTTTGCTAATTGCTCTTGCATCAATTCAACCAGACGAACGCGTGCGTTCTGCGTGTTTCCCTGCTGGGTTAATGTTTGAACGGCGGGTTCCATTAGGCCCTGCATCTCATTTTGGTTCAGCCCCAGATCCTGTAAACGCAAAATCTCACCTTGGTTCATCTGGATTCCGCCGTAAATTTGCCAGAGATACTCGCCAAAGGTGATCTGAAGAATTAGCTGCTCAGTTTCGCGAAATGTGTTGGTTTGATTTAATCCCTCCGCCCATCTTTGCATTTGGGTCAGGGATTGCGAGTAGGTGGCAAGCCACGCAAGGCCATGTGTCGCGGTTTGATTTTTTTCGACCAAGCGTGCAGAGACGCGCCCGTCGACTGATACGCGCGTGCGCAGCTGCTGGGTTGCTGTCTCCAGAATAGTGTGGACGGGTTTTAGTGCCGCCAGCGTTAGGGATAGAAGGTCGTTCAAGATAATCTGGGTATCATCGTGTCGGTTTAGCTGGTCGCGCGGCATTTGGAGATTCCTTATTTGTTAGTATCGTTTTATTCTAAGTGCAGTGGGTGCGCAATAAAGATGCTAATGTATTATAATAATAATCATATTATTACTCGCACTCTTTTATTGTGTTGTGATCCGATCAAAGTGTTATAGCGCGGCTATGGAACACATTCTCGATACCCTTACAGTTCAACACTTGGCTTTGGCGGTCTTTGTTGCGGTAGGCGCAGGTATGGTTAAAGGGATCGTGGGGTTTGCGATGCCGATGATATTTGTTTCAGGGCTCAGCACCTTTTTGGCACCAGAGTTGGCGTTGGCTGGCTTGATACTGCCAACGCTTTGCACAAACGTGATCCAAGCCCTTAGGCAAGGTCCAACTGCTGCGTGGAATTCCGTAAAAAAATTCAAGGTGTTCTTAGTCTTTGGGCTTCTGACGTTGATTGTCGGAGCGCAATTGGTTCGCCTTTTGCCTCTTCCGATAATGTTGTTGATTATTGGATTGCCCATAACGTTATTCGCATTGCTGCAGCTTACTGGAGTGGATGTGAAGCTGCCTGGTCAAACTTTCCGAGTCGCGGCCGGCGTAGGGGCATTTGCAGGATTTATGGGTGGCTTGTCTGGAATTTGGGGGCCACCAACGGTTGCGTACTTAACTGCGCTTGGCACCAACAAAGATGACCACATGCGTATTCAAGGCGTAATCTATGGATTGGGTGCCGTCGCATTGACAGTTGCACATTTGGGATCTGGCGTTTTGCGCTCTGAAACATTGCCATTTAGTTTGGCAATGGTACCTCCAGCCCTTCTGGGTTTGTGGCTGGGCGGGCGCGTTTTCGACCGAATTGATCAAGTGGTGTTTCGCCGCGCGACGCTAGTTGGTCTGCTGATTGCAGGTCTCAACTTAGTGCGCCGCGCTGCGATGTTGTAAGTTCAAGCAGTACGCGCAGTTGTCGTACCAGCAACGTCTTGAATGAACGTAATGATACGCGATTTCAGTTGTTCATCCTTGATGGAAGCAACGGCACTCACGATGTCCATTGCAGTGTCTGCTGGATTTACAGCCTCTTCTGCCAGGCCTTCAAAAAAGTATGACGTTGGCACGTCAAGAATTTTTGATAGCTCATACAACCGGCTTGCCGCGATGCGGTTTGAGCCAATTTCATACTTTTGAACTTGTTGAAACGAAAGCTTCAAGCGGCGAGCAACGTCAGTCTGTGAATAACGACGCAAGGTACGCGCCTGCTTTAGTTTGCGACCTACGTGAATATCTACTTCATGGGGCATTGGGTTCATCTCCAGTTGAGTTATTACCGTAATGCTAGAAAGTTAAAATTTGGGCAATTGGGTAGATTTGAACATTTTTCAACTATAGATATTGCACTGATGTATGATTTGCGTACCATTGAATTGTGTGGTTAGGTCGTTTGAGACATTAAAGATTGGCAACGTCGAAAAATTGGATGCCCGTGAAAGAAGTAACTAATCCCCTTTTGTTCGAGATGATTAGGTCATTTTCGACCCTTGCGAAGCGCTTGAACCTTTCGCATGCAGTTGAGGAACTTGGTAGTACACGCCAGACCGTTCGCCGGCACATCGACAACCTAGAGGAGATCAAAGGGGTTGTTCTCCTTAGGGTTGTGGATCGCCGGTACGAATTAACTGAAGCTGGTACTCACGCATTGCCGGAAGCGAATGAGATTTTAGCGCGAGGCCATGCTTGGTTGCGTGGTCAGTCTTTGGATGTAAATGGGCTGCAATATTTGAAGCATGAAGAGCCAAATGGGTGGTTTTTCCATCAACAACAACACTCATTGCAAAGTATCTGGGCCCAAAAATCACCGTTAATGCGTGAAACTTTCCGCTCATGGGCATTGGGTGGCGGTAATATTGAAGCAGAAGAGATGAGCCATGTTCGGCCATTTTTGATTGTATATCGCCACACTGCTGCGGGGTGGATTTGCGTCGAGTTTGGGGAAAAATCATTTTATGTAAATTGGTTTGGCCGTGAAAAAGCACGGAGCAGCGTAGGAAATCCAATTGGCCAAATGCCTGGCGGTGAAGATTTTGCGTGGATGTTAAATCAGTCTTTCCATGAGGTCCAAACTACGCAAAATGCACGTGTCGACCATGTCTATACTATGGTCCCCCGGGGCGGTGTTGGTGAGCTTCAGGCGGTGAATTATCGCCGTCTTATGCTAGGGGGGCGATTCCCTGACGGTAGCTCAGCTTTGTTCGCTTTAGTCGAACCTACGGATGAAATTGAGATATTTGGACTAGATTCAAGTCAGTTCACTGCCCCATCGGAAGAAATTTCGATAGATTTCGATCTAAAGATAGTAAAAAACGGGATTTAAATTTAAATTTTTGGTAACGTCACGGGGAAGTATTCTTGTGAGGGCACAAATATGACGATTCAAACTCAAACCGATTCGGCGCTTTTTATCGCCAGCAGCCAGTAAATTTTATCTGAAGGTGGCCTTGAGGTTCAAATTGGAACTGATTTTGATGAGTACCGTGAAATTCTGTTGCGTGACCGTCCTAAGCAAGCGCTTGGCGCCCCTTTCGATCCAGATCTACAGAACCTCAACGAGGGAAACGCATTTTGGTTAACGGGTCGTGATCTTGATGGCGACTTAATGCATACGCAAGCCGCCCGTCTTTTAGATCTGAAGCATGAAGACCTCGGAGGTTACATGTTCAACCGCTTTCGTGAGTTTCCGCCAGCCATTCCTGACATTGACCGCTCTCGCTTTCGTGCCAGCCCAGGCGCATGTAATATCACTGGTCGTGTGATTTATCATGGTGAAGTCTGGATGAGCGATAAGCCCGGCCTGTTTCGTGGCAACGGATTGTCGACTGTTTTGGCGCGGTATGGCTTGTTAACAGCGATGCAGCGCTGGAACCCTGACTATATATTTGGGTTTATGGCGCGTACTGTAGCATTCAAAGGGTTTGCTGAACGAATGGGCTACATGCACAATGAGCCAGGTGCGTTGCGTTGGTTCCGCAAAGGGTCAGATATGCCGATGGAGGGGTTCCTAAGCTATTTGAGTAACGAAGAGGCGCGTTACCTTCTCGAGATGCCTGTTTCTGACTTGGTCACGCTTCCCGCCGCCAAAGCAGCGTAAAACCCGAAAAGGGCCACAACGAATACTGCGGCCCTTTTTGTATTATTTGCTCAAACCGTTTAACCAATAGCAGCTGTTTTGATGTCTTCATCAATGTGTGGCAAGTACTGAACGAAGTTGTTCGCAAACATTTCGACCAGTTTTTTGGCCTGAACATCGTATGCCGCTGCATCATCCCATGTTCTACGTGGATCTAGGAGGATGTCGGCGACACCGCTGACCGCTACCGGGACGTCAAAGCCAAAGTTTTGATCTTTGCGAAACTCAGTAGAAGCCAATGAACCATCTAGCGCACTGGTCAGCAAAGCGCGCGTAGCGCGGATCGGCATTCTTGAACCAGTTCCATAAGCGCCGCCAGTCCAGCCAGTGTTGACCAACCAGCAGGTGGCACTATGCTCTGCGATTTTTTGGCGTAGAAGGTTGCCATAAACCTCTGGACGTCTTGGCATGAACGGTGCGCCAAAACAGGTTGAAAATGTTGGTTCTGGCTCCGTAATTCCACGTTCCGTCCCGGCAACCTTAGACGTGAAGCCAGATAGGAAGTGATACATGGCTTGCGCCGGCGTTAGGCGCGCGATTGGAGGTAGCACACCAAACGCATCACAAGTGAGCATAATAATATTCTTTGGATGCCCACCCTGCGCCTCATCGCTGGCGTTTGATATGTAGTGCAACGGGTAAGCGCAGCGCATGTTCGCTGTCAGGCTGTCGTCTTCAAAATCCAGTTCCTTGGTTTCGTCGTCAAAAACCATGTTTTCAATGACAGTTCCGAACTTTTCAGTGGTTGCGAATATTTCTGGTTCGGCCTCGGCGCTCAGGTTGATGGTTTTTGCATAGCAACCACCCTCAAAATTAAAGGTACCACGATCCGACCAACCATGCTCGTCGTCACCAATCAATGTTCTTGCTGGATCAGCGGACAGTGTTGTTTTTCCTGTTCCCGATAGCCCAAAAAAAACAGCAGTATCAACGGGATTCCCCGTCGCATGATTTGCTGAGCAGTGCATTGGCATAACGCCTTTGTCGGGCAGTAAGTAGTTTAGTAGAGTGAATACTGATTTCTTGTTCTCGCCAGCGTACTCGGTCCCACCTATCAGGATCAACTTTTTGTCAAAATTCATCGCGATGACGGTTTCGGACCGACAATTGTGTTTGGCTGGGTCTGCCTGGAAACTTGGGCAGTTTATGACTGTGAAGTCTGCAAGGAAGTGATCAAGGTCATCACGTTCTGGACGGCGTAACATATGGCGGATGAACAAACCGTGCCAAGCCAGCTCTGTAATCATGCGGACATTTATCGCGTATGCAGGGTCAGAACCGCCAATCAGATCTTGAACCCAATAATCGCGGCCCTTCATATGTTCAAGCATGTCAGCGTGCAGCGCATCAAACCCCTCGGGTGTCATTGCTGCATTGTTTTCCCACCAAATTGTATCTTTAACTGACTCGGTTTTCACCACATGCTTGTCTTTTGGTGACCTGCCAGTGAACTTTCCGGTTGTGACCAAAAACGCACCGCCTTTGCCGAGTTGACCCTCGCCACGCTTGACAGCGGCCTCGACTAAAGCTGGCTCTACTTGGTTATAATAGACATTCCCCAAGTCGACTATTCCTTGGTCTTCAACTTGGAATTGCGGGTTTACGCGTCCAAAAGTCATGATGTCTCTCCTGTTTCCGCTTGCGCGGTTGAACCAAGCAACGCAAACATTTCTGCCTGCACTACACCTATGTTGGTCATAACATGCTGATTTCATACATGAACAGGTCGATCCGAGGCTGTTAGCGCAACCGTTAGCGCCATCATCGCGATGTTTTCACGCTTGCGGCCCTTTCAAATGCGCGCATGACGCGAAAGTGCGGCGGTTTAGCCATTACTAACCATTTTCAGGCCCAATTGTGGCGGGAATTGGAGGTGATTCGCACTTTACGATTGATTCGTTTGCGCAATCTGCCAATTGTGGCGAAAAGAATAAAAAAATTAATGTGGCAGTAATTTAGTACAAGGATACAGGCAATGAACAAGATTGCATTGGTAGATGACGACAGGAATATCCTGACGTCAGTCTCAATGACGCTCGAAGCTGAAGGTTTCGAAGTGGAAACTTACAACGATGGCCAGGCCGCACTTGACGCGTTCAACAAGAAACTGCCGGACATGGCAGTGTTGGATATCAAGATGCCGCGAATGGACGGAATGGATCTGCTGCAGCGCATTCGTCAAAAAACGAAAATGCCGGTCATTTTTCTAACCTCCAAAGATGATGAAATCGATGAAGTTCTAGGTTTGCGTATGGGTGCCGACGATTACGTCAAGAAACCGTTTTCGCAACGCCTATTGGTAGAGCGCATTCGTGCACTGCTTCGGCGCCAAGATGCGCAAGCGGGTGAAATCGTTGCTGACAGCGAAGAAACCAAAGTAATGGAGCGTGGTGAACTGCGTATGGATCCATTGCGTCACGCCGTTTCGTGGAAGGGCAAAGACGTTTCTTTGACGGTAACAGAGTTTTTGCTGCTTCAAGCACTGGCGCAGCGTCCTGGGTTCGTGAAATCACGCGACCAACTGATCGATGTAGCTTACGACGATCAAGTTTATGTTGATGACCGTACCATCGATAGCCACATCAAACGCTTACGCAAGAAGATGCGCACAGCGGATGATGAGTTTTCGGCGATTGAGACGCTTTATGGTATCGGCTATAGATACAACGAAGACTAAATTAGCCTGTTGGCCTTGGCTGAAAGGAAGCTCGTGCGGGATATGACATCTGTACCATCGCGAGATGGTGATGTGGTTTTGGGGGACGATTGGGTCGCTCCGGATGCCACAGCACCTTCTGAAATGCGCGCACGCCGTGAACGGCGTGGGCTGTTTTCTTTGCGGGCCTCTCCGATAACTCGGAAAATTGTTACGTTCAATTTGGTGGCTCTTTGCCTCCTTATTGCCGGGATTTCCTATCTTAATTCTTCGCGCGACAGCCTAGCGGTTCAACGTGCATCCGCATTGGTTAGTGAAGCTGAATTGATCGCTGACGTCTTTGAAGCGCAATTGCCGACAGGCGCGCCTGTCAATTTAGCAACGGGAGACGGAGTGGATATTAATTCCACCCTGAACGGCTTGGACCTTCGCAATGGAACTGAAGTTTTCGTATTCGATCTCTCAGAGACGTTGATTGCAAATATTTCCGGAACAATCGACGTCACTGGATCAAACACTGATGCACAAACTTCGTCGACGATTTTGACAGATGGATTGAACTGGTTGTGGGCAGTTATATCGTCGCCCTTTGCAGCAGATTCTGCGGAAGAAGTTCCGACTGTTGAAGAACAACTTCGGTCCTTTATTCCAAGTAGCTTAGAGAACGGAACGCAACTGCAGAATGCCTTGGATGCAGATGGCCTGTCTTGGTTCGGTGTGATTACGCCAATTAAACAAGGCAACGAAAGCGTGGGCGTTGTTGCGGTAACCAGTGCTGCTGGTGAAATTGATTCTTTGGTACGCCGCGAAAATGAGAACATGTTGCAGATGTTTATTGTCGCGACACTGGTTTCAATTGGTTTGAGCCTCGCGCTGGCTGCTACAATCGCGAACCCGCTATCTGATTTAGCCGCAGCCGCTGAATTGGGTCGCGACAAAAACTCACGCAAAGTGAACCCAGGACGCATTCGCATTCCTGATCTTACGGCCCGCCCTGACGAGTTGGGTCGCCTAAGTGGCGCACTGAGGGGAATGATTTCTGCCCTCTATAACCGCATTGATGGCAACGAACAGTTTGCTGCTGATGTCGCGCATGAAATTAAAAATCCTTTGGCCTCATTGCGCTCAGCAGTGGGGACGCTTCGTGTGATTAAGCGGGACGACCAGCGGGAAAAACTGCTAGATGTAATCGAACATGACGTGCGTAGGCTTGACCGACTGGTGAGCGATATTTCAAATGCTTCACGCTTGGACAGTGAATTGGTTAAGGAAGAAGAAGAACAGTTTAACCTTCTGATCATGCTAGAAAATCTTGGCCAGTATCTTGGCGAAGATGCCCGATCAAAGGGGATCGATTTTATTGCTGACTTGCCGGCTAACCCGCTTGAAGTTCAGGGGCTGGAGGCGCGTCTTGCGCAGGTCTTCGTGAATTTGATCACCAATGCAATTTCGTTCTGCGAAGACGGCGATGCAATTCGCATTTGGGCGCGTAAGCGCGAGAACCGTATTCTTGTTGTTGTTGAAGATACTGGACCTGGTATTCCTGATCAGGCGCTTTCCAAGATATTCAAACGGTTCTATTCGCAACGCCCTGAAGAGCATTTCGGCAATAACTCGGGTCTTGGCTTGGCAATTTCAAAACAAATTGTTGAGGCACATGGTGGTGTTATTTGGGCTGAAAACATTCGCCCAACTGAAGCTGACATTACATCCGAACCATTGGGTGCACGGTTTGTGGTTGGTTTGCCTGTTTAATGGCTTGCGCCAATGCCGTCTAAAGATAGCGAAATCATTCACGCTAATTGTGTGTCATTTGATGGCAAAGGGCTTCTGATACTTGGGGCCTCAGGTGCGGGAAAGTCGTCGCTTACATTTGAAATGATTGCGCTTGGAGCGACGTTGGTCTCGGACGATAGAACTTGCCTGAGGGTAGTTGGGCAGTCGCTATGGGCTGAGGCACCTGAGGCCATCAGAGGTATAATAGAGGCAAGAGGGGTGGGGATATTGGCCTCTCCTAGTTTGCAAGGCGAACGTATCTATGCTGCAGTCGATTTAGATCGAATTGAGGATCAAAGACTGCCGCCTCTTCGCGAAATCGTCCTGGTCGGGCAGACAATCCCCTGCCTCCGTAAAGTAGAAAACCCTTCTTTTTCCGCAATACTATTGCACTACCTCCGGTATGGGATGCAGAGTGGCGTATGACAAAGCCTGATCCAATCCCACGGCGCGTTGTACTGGTGACAGGCCCTTCTGGGGCTGGGCGATCCAGTGCGATCAAGGTGCTTGAAGATATCGGCTTTGAAGCCATCGACAATATGCCGCTACGGCTTATTCCTGCCTTGCTTGAAGAGCAAAGTGCCGGTAAGCCAATGGCGCTTGGTATCGATCCACGGACACGCGACTTCTCGGTCGGCGCTGTCTTAGAGGCGATGAACCAACTCGCGCAACAACCCGGTTTTACGACGGAGCTTCTGTTCTTAGACTGTGCAACGGATGTTTTGCTTCGGCGGTTTTCTGAAACTCGACGCCGTCATCCTCTCGCTAAGGGCGACCGACCCGAGGCTGGAATTGTCAGTGAATTGGGAATTTTAGGTCCAATCCGCGAACTGGCTGATATTCTAATCAATACAAGCGATCTGAACGTCCACCAGTTGCGATCCGAAGTCGAAAACTGGTTTTCCAATGAAGACGATCATGGGCTTTCTGTTTCTGTACAATCCTTTTCATACAAACGTGGACTGCCGCGCAGTGTCGATATGGTTTTTGATTGTAGGTTTTTGAACAACCCTTATTGGGAACCGAGCCTACGAGAAATCAACGGTAAGGATAAGGCTGTCGCTGATTACATCGCGCAAGATCGACGATTTGAACCCTTCCGTCAAAAGGTTGAAGACCTCGCCCTATGGTTGCTGCCGGCCTACTTAGATGAGGGTAAATCGCATCTCTCCATTGCATTTGGGTGCACAGGTGGGCAACACAGGTCAGTAGCAATGGCAGAGTCTCTTGCTCAAGTTTTAACATCCGAAGGATGGCAGGTCTCTTTGCGTCATAGAGAGCTGGATCGTGGTAAGAGAAGAGATGAGGCGGCTGAGTGATTGGTATTGTGATCGTAGCACATGGCGGTTTGGCAAGAGAATATCTTGCTGCGATCGAGCATGTGGTAGGGTCACAAACGGGCATACGCGCTATCTCGATTGAAAAAAGTCATGACCGCACGGAAAAGCAAACAGAGATCTGTTGTGCCGCTGATGCTGTTGATCAAGGGAATGGCGTTGTCGTTGTGACGGACTTGTTTGGCGGATCGCCGTCTAACCTAAGTTTGTTGGCTTGCCAGCCAAAGGGGCGACGCATCCTTTACGGCGCGAATTTGCCGATGCTGATCAAGCTGGCCAAGTCTCGGGCCAAACCACTGCCAGATGCTGTGAGCGCTGCATTGGATGCGGGGCGCAAGTACATAGATAGCCAAAATATCAGCCAAGAAATTTAGAAAGATCAATATGACAAAGTCGTCGTTGACCATAGTAAATGTAAAAGGCCTTCACGCACGTGCTTCTGCCAAGTTGGTAGAGGTGGTTGAGGCGTTTGACGCACAAGCCGAGGTGTCAAAAGATGGTATGTCAGCATCAGGCGACAGCATAATGGGGCTTTTGATGTTGGCAGCGTCAAAAGGAAGTATTATTAAAATTGAAACTACAGGCGTAGATGCCCAGCCACTGGCTGACGCACTTGCTGCTTTGGTCGCTGACAAATTCGGTGAAGAAGCCTAAGGGCACAAAAGGGACGGGGTCGATTGCTTTGGTTAAAGATGCACAAGAAATCACTGCTGATGTGCAGCCGAAGGCGGTAAGCTTTAAGCAATATGATCGCCGTAGCCTGTCCTATGCGTCAACCTTTGGCGATCCGATGAAGGCAACTATAATTCGGGTTATAGAAGCGCTAACTGGCAAGCTAACTGTTTTGCGCCTTATCCGTAAGTTTGAGAAAAAAGAGACCCCGAGTGGGCAAGCCTTTTGGCGTGCTGCATTGGATGTGATGGGTATCGAGTTGACGACGCCACAATCGCAACTAGACCGCATTCCTAAATCAGGCCCTGTGATCGTTGTCGCCAACCATCCTCATGGCATGGTTGACGGCATGATTTTTGCTCATTTGATTGGCCGTGTGCGGCCTGACTATCGCATTCTGACCCGTTCATTGCTTACTGCAATCGATGAAGTTGCGGGAAGCTACATGATAGCTGTGCCCTTCGCCCATGATCCCGACGCGTTGCAAAAGGGCGTGGCAATGCGTGCGGAAGCTATGCAACATCTAAAAGATGGCGGCGTTGTTGCCCTATTTCCGTCAGGTTCAGTCGCGGCATCCGAGACGTTCTTTGGCCCGGCAATCGAAGAAGAATGGAATGTGTTTACCGCTGCCTTGATCCGTAGATCGGGTGCTACAGTTGTGCCAATGCATTTCCCTGGTCAAAATAGTCGCGCTTACCAAATCGCGAACAAACTATCCCCAATTTTACGGCAGGGTTTGTTGCTTCATGAAATCGTTCATTCGTTGAACAAGCCTCAAGGGCCTATCGTGGGCCATCCAGTCGCTGATGAAGACATTGCGGCTTGGAAAGGTGATCCACGTGGTTTTATGGCGTGGCTTCGTAACCATACGCTTAGTTTAAAAGATTAAGGGTTATCTTGTCGGAACAGGTATTTCACCGCGATAGTCATAGAAGCCGCGTTGGGTTTTGCGTCCCAACCAACCAGCCTCAACGTATTTTGTGAGCAACGGGCAAGGGCGGTACTTTGTGTCAGCCAGCCCGTCATGCAATACGTTCATAATCGCAAGACAGGTGTCCAATCCTATAAAATCAGCGAGTTCAAGCGGACCCATTGGGTGGTTGGCACCCAGGCGCATTGAGCTATCGATGGACTGCACGTTTCCGACGCCCTCGTACAGCGTATAGACGGCTTCGTTGATCATAGGCATCAGGATGCGGTTCACGATAAAGGCTGGAAAATCTTCGGCTGATGCAGCGGTTTTCCCTAATCTGTCGACGACTTTCTTGCAGGCATCAAAAGTTTCTGCATCAGTAGCGATACCGCGGATCAACTCGACCAACTGCATCACAGGCACTGGATTCATAAAGTGAAAGCCCATGAACTTTTCAGGACGATCCGTGCGGCTGGCGAGTCGGGTGATAGAGATGGACGATGTGTTCGACGTCAAAATAGTATGTGGCTGGAGATAGGGCAGTAGGCTGTCAAAGATTGCTTGCTTTACAACTTCTTTCTCTGTTGCCGCCTCGATGACCAGATCAGTTTGGCCAAGGTCTGGCAACGCGCTGGTTGTGATGATCCGTCCGATCGCAGCAGCCTTATTTTCGGCGCTGATTTTCTCACGGCTCACTTGGCGTTCCATGTTTTTATCGATACGTGCCATCGCCTGCATAAGCGCATCTTCATTCACATCGTTCAGCAATACGTCATAGCCAGCAAGAGACATCACATGCGCGATGCCGTTCCCCATTTGGCCTGCACCAATGATACCGATTTTTTGAATGTCCATTTTGGTCCCTTAACTGCTTAATATCATCATAGGGCCGTGGCAGGTCCAAGAGCAAGGTATGAACATATGTTCATAATATCTTATCCGAATTTAAGGGCTTCGCTGCGATACCTCTTAGTGGGTGAAAAGAGGAGTGGTTTAGCATGACCTATGATGCGCTGGGGCGGGGGCCCTCGACTACCTGCCGTGCCGGTATGGCACGTCCAAATTGTTATTTCGGGGACCTAGGCGGCCCTTAAAAGAACCATACATTGCTTTTCTCGGGGGAACCGAAACATACGGAAAGTTCATCGCGAATCCATTTCCTGAACTGATTGAGCAAAGCATAGGGCGGACCTGTGTCAACCTTGGCTGTGTGAACGCAGGGGTGGATGTGTTCGCTACCGATCCACAGATAGTCAAAATAGCGTCTGGTGCTGATGTAACAGTCCTACAGCTGATGGGCGCACACAACATGTCCAATCGGTTCTATACGGTCCACCCACGGCGAAACGACCGGTTTTTGAAGCCGTCCACCTTGTTGCAAGCGATCTACCGAGAAGTGGATTTTGCGGAGTTCAACTTTAACAAACATATGCTTCATCGTCTGTACAGATTGTCTCCGGGGCGTTTTGATACCGTCGTCGTGGAACTGCAGCAGGCGTGGTTGGCTCGTATGCGGATGTTGCTGGGCAAGATTGAGGGAAAGGTTGTTTTGCTTTGGTTCGCGGACCATGCACCCGATGACACGTTTCCACCGGACCAAGAAAAAGACCCGTGGTTTGTGACGCGTGAGATGATCGAAGAACTGCGTTCAATGCCCGCTGAGCTGGTTGAAGTGACAGCATCGCCATCTTCTTGTGCCCTTGGTACAGAAGGGATGGTTTTTAGCCCAATGGAAACACCCATAGCACAGCAGCTCTTGGGACCTGCAGCACATCAAGAGGCGGCGGCTGCATTGTTGGAAATTTTAGTGAATTGAGGAAATAAAAAAGGCCCGCTTGGGAGCGGGCCTTTCAGAGTAATTGAGACGAGAGTTACAGTTTTTCTAGTAACTCTGGAACGGCGTCGAATAGGTCGGCAACCAATCCATAGTCCGCAACTTGGAAGATAGGTGCTTCTTCGTCTTTGTTGATTGCGACGATGACTTTGGAGTCCTTCATCCCAGCCAAGTGCTGGATCGCGCCAGAAATACCGACCGCAACATACAATTCAGGGGCCACAACCTTACCTGTTTGGCCAACCTGCCAATCATTGGGTGCATAGCCTGAGTCGACTGCTGCACGGGATGCGCCAACAGCGGCACCCAGTTTGTCAGCAAGTTTCTCGATCAGAGCAAAGTCTTCTTCAGATCCAACGCCACGACCACCAGAAACAACGACACCTGCAGATGTCAGTTCTGGGCGATCAGATGTTGCTACCTTGTCTTCAATCCATGAAGATAGACTTGGGTCAGCAGCTGCAGCAATGTTTTCAACTGTGGCAGAACCACCAACTGGAGCGGCATCAAATGTTGCACCACGGAAGGTAATGACCTTTTTCGCATCCAAAGATTTGACTGTCTGGATCGCGTTGCCTGCATAAATTGGGCGCTCAAAGGTGTTCGCATTAACAACCGCAGTTGCATCAGAAATCACCATTACGTCCAACAAGGCTGCAACACGTGGCATGATGTTCTTCGCATCAGTCGTTGCTGGCGCAACGATGTGCTCATAATCGCCGGACAATGAAATCAGCAAATCGGCAACTGGCTCCGCCAAACGCTTGCCGTAGATTGCGTCTTCTGCACAAAGAACCTTAGCAACGCCAGTGATGGTCGCCGCTTCAGCCGCTGCCGCGGAACATGTTGAACCAGTGCATAAAACAGTCACGTCGCCCAACGCGCCAGCCGCAGTTACAGCCTTTGCTGTTGCGTCCATTGCCAGTTCGCCGTCAGTCACTTCAGCTAAAAGAAGTACAGCCATTATACAGTCCCCGCTTCTTTAAGTTTCGCAATCAGCTCATCGACTGACGCAACCTTGATACCTGCCGCACGTGTCGCTGGTTCGGTTGTACCGGTAACTTCCAAACGTGGAGACACGTCTACGCCGTAATCTGCTGGCGTTTTCTCATCCATTGGCTTTTTCTTAGCCTTCATGATGTTTGGCAAAGACGCATAACGCGGCTCATTCAGACGTAGATCCACTGTTACAACAGTTGGCATGCTTACTTCGATAGTTTGGAGGCCACCATCGACTTCGCGCGTAACCTTGGCTTTGTCGCCAGCGACTTCGACTTCGGACGCGAATGTCGCCTGCGACCAACCCATCAATGCGGACAACATTTGGCCGGTTGCGTTCATGTCGTTGTCGATTGCTTGTTTGCCACAAAGGACCAAGCCTGGCTGCTCTTCGTCTACGATCGCTTTCAGGATCTTAGCAACGGCCAATGGTTCAATGTCTTGGTGAACGTCATCAGTTGCAACAACCAAGATTGCGCGGTCAGCACCCATCGCGAGTGCAGTGCGCAGCGTTTCTTGGGATTGTTTTACGCCAACAGACACAGCGATCACTTCGTCCGCTTGACCTGCTTCTTTGAGGCGGATCGCCTGTTCGACTGAAATCTCGTCAAACGGGTTCATCGACATTTTGACGTTGGCGAGATCAACACCGGAGCCGTCCGCTTTGACACGAACCTTCACGTTATAATCGATCACGCGTTTGACAGGTACAAGCACCTTCATGAGCGTCTTTCTCCTTTAATACGACCCATCCCTTTTGGATAAGTTCAACACTTTGGGTATTTCTTAGCGAAGCATCGGCAGCCACAACAGTACAAAATCGTCATGTTTGCGCTATCGGACGCCGCGTCGAATGTATTTTTCGGAGTTTTCTTTAAATTAGCGGTTTGCACCCGGAACCCAAAGCACGTCGTCCTTGCCGCCATTGTTGGCGATGCGCGCCGCAACGAAGAACCAGTCACTCAGACGATTTAGGTATTTCACGGCGGCCGGGTTAACAGACTCCATGGTTGCCAGCTCTACAGACAGGCGTTCAGCGCGGCGCGCAACGGTACGGCAAACGTGCAATTGTGCTGCTAGTTCGGAACCACCCGGTAATATGAAGCTGCGCAATGGTTCAAGAACGTTGGTCATGGCATCGATTTCGGCCTCAAGACGTTTCACTTGTGCATCTACTACGCGAAGCGGCGGGTATTCAGCCTCAGCATCTTTTTCCATGTTTGGGTTGCACATGTCTGCGCCTAGATCGAATAGGTCATTTTGAATTCGGCTAAGAGCCTCATCAACAGCACCTTCTGAGGTCAGGCGGGCAACGCCTACAAAACAGTTTAATTCATCAGATGTGCCATAAGCAGCAACGCGCATTGAGTGTTTCGCAACACGTGCGCCATCACCCAAAGCGGTTTCGCCAGCATCGCCAGTTTTTGTATAAATCTTATTTAGGACGACCATGGGGTTACCCTCCGTTGCGTTTTAGGTAGGCGAAAATCAGGATCAAAACCACGGCAACAGCCTGTAGGATAATCCGCCAACGCATCAATTTGTTTGAATTGCTGTGGGCCCAGCCTTTGCCGCGGGCCAAGCCGCTGAGTCCAAACATAAGGGCAACAATGACCGCCAGCACAGCAATAGTCAGTACGTAAAACATCGATCCACTCAACATGGCGCTCTCCAATTCGTCTTAATTCTCATCTGATGTAGCTGTGGGAACGCCAAAAGCGAAGACTTTTCCGTTAAACGCGCGACAGCACCCAATCCAGCGCCCATGTTGGCAGTAAACGTCGTAAACCTGCCATCACATAAGTGGGGGTCGTGACAAAATATCGCGCACGTGGACGTTTGGATTCCAGCGCATGAATCAGTTTTTGCACAACGGCTTCAGGTGGCAATTCAAATGGATCTGGGCCGTTTGAATTGTAAAGGCGGCTTAGCAACTTTGTCTCATATTGAGGTGCACGTGCAGCGTCTTTCCAATTGATCCAGCGTTCAAAGTGCGGGATCGCATTTTCGCGGAATTTGGTGGTGATGGGGCCCGGTTCAATCAAAACGATTTTGATATTTGTGTCGCGCATTTCAATGCGTAAGGTGTCGGTCAGACCTTCGAGCGCAAACTTGCTGGCGTTATATGCACCGCGCCATGGCATCGTCACTAATCCTAAGACGGATGAGCATTGAATAATCCGCCCATGGCCTTGAGCCCGCATGATGGGAAGTAACGAGCGCGTAAGCTCATGCCATCCAAAAAAGTTTGCTTCAAAGATTGAACGCAGGGCGTCCGTTGGCATGTCTTCAACCGCGCCCGGGATTGCGTGAGCGCCATTATTAAACAGGGCATCAAGCGTGCCGTCTGTCGCCTCGAGAACCTCGTTCAGGCCTTGGTGGATGCTTTCGGTGTCGGTGTAATCGATACGGGGGGCTTCAAAGCCCATTGTACGCAAGCGATCACAATCGACTTGTTGCTTACAGGAAGCGAAAACTCGCCAGTCTTCTTCACGGAGTCTCATCGCAGCAGCGAGGCCAATTCCCGATGAGCAGCCGGTTATCAGTATCGATCGTTTCACCATCTTTTTTGCTCATTTAATTTGCGCGAACAATGCCGCTGTTCTGTGATATTCAGCTGTCGCTAAGCAGAAAATCAGCCATCCAACCGAATGTCACACCGTCGAGCGAGCGCATTTCAATCCATCCGCCACCGTTGTCGTCCAATACTTCGACTTCCACGCCGCGGGTCAGTCGACCAACGACTTCGTAATCTGTGCTCGGACCACCGCGAACATTGACGCGGTCTCCTGATACGATGCGGACGTCTTGAGTGGATGACGATGTGATCACTTCAAAGGCTTCAGGATCTGCGATCAAGCTGGGCAGAACCAACTCTCCAAGCGGTTCTTCGACGATGTCCACAACAAACGAAACAGGTGTAGCCTCAACTTTTTCAGGCTGAGCCAGTGTTACACCCGATGCGACAATCTCTGATTTTTCTTCAGAAACCAAGTTCACGGCGGCGCGGCTTACTTCAAGCTCAGCGTCGTCGGAACCTATGTCTTTTGCGGCATCTGCAATCTTAGGAAGGCCTTGCTTGACGGGTCCGACTTCAACACGGCTCAGCCGTAAGGCTTCACCATCAAAGTCTGATCCACCGCTTAGCTCATAAAAAGCTAAACCTAGAAACCCAAATGCAATAGCGATGAACTTAACCATTTAACGCCCCCCAAAGGCATGTACCGCCTTGGCAGAGGCGATTCATATTTTGAATATCACATAGCCGAAGCTGCTTGGCCCGTTAGGGGAAAAAAATTATGCATTCGCGCATCAAGTGTCATTGATGCAACGAGTTTTCAATAGAAGAATCCTCTGCACAAGATTGGCGGCTTGTTCCCTGCAAAATGCGCGGGTACACAGCATGTATGGCTGATATTGATGACACACCCAACATGAACATAAGCGAACCTCTGCGCCGTGCGCTGGGTGATAGGTATCTAACCTACGCTTTATCCACAATTATGCACCGTGCCTTGCCTGATGCGCGCGATGGTCTGAAGCCGGTTCACCGCCGTATTCTTTATGCAATGCGTGAACTTAAGCTGGCTTCAAATGGTGGTTTCCGCAAATCGGCCAAGATTTCAGGCGACGTGATGGGCAACTATCACCCACATGGCGATGCCGCGATTTATGACGCGATGGCCCGCTTGGCCCAAGATTTCAACGTGCGCTTTCCACTGGTAGATGGCCAAGGCAATTTTGGGAACATTGACGGTGATAACCCCGCGGCGGCTCGTTACACTGAAGCGCGCATGACGGCTGTTGCTGAGGCAATGCTGGAAGGCTTGAACGAAAACGCAGTTGATTTTCGTGAAAACTATGACGGTACACTGACTGAGCCTGTTGTTTTGCCGGCGCAGTTCCCGAACCTATTGGCCAATGGATCCAGTGGTATCGCTGTTGGGATGGCAACAAACATCCCTCCCCACAATATCTCTGAACTTTGCGACGCATGTTTGCACATGATCAAAGTGCCTGATGTGCGCGACGATACGCTGTTGAATTATGTGCCGGGGCCTGATTTCCCAACTGGTGGGATCATTGTTGAAAGCCCGGAAAGCATCGCGACAGCATACCGTACAGGTAAGGGTGGATTCCGTCTGCGGTGTCGTTACGAGATCGAAGATCTTGGGCGCGGTCAGTGGCAGATCGTTATTACAGAAATTCCGTATCAGGTTCAAAAATCAAAATTGATCGAAAAGATCGCGGAACTAATCCAGCTGAAAAAGATTCCAATTCTAGCGGATGTGCGTGACGAATCTGCCGACGATATCCGCCTTGTGCTTGAGCCACGTTCGAAGAACGTCGACCCCGAAGTGTTGATGGGCATGATGTACCGCAGTTCTGATCTTGAAGTGCGGTTCTCACTGAACATGAACGTCTTGATCGATGGCCTGACGCCAAAGGTCTGTTCGATGAAGGAAGTGCTACGCGCGTTCCTTGATCACCGCCGCGAGGTTTTGATCCGTCGTTCGATCCATCGGACGGAAAAAATCGATCACCGTCTTGAAGTGTTGGAAGGCTTTATCGTTGCGTTCCTGAATCTGGACCGTGTCATTGATATCATCCGTTATGACGAAGACCCCAAAGCAGCATTGATGCGCGAAGATTGGTCTAAAGACCACAAGCGTGCGATGGACGAAAAAGACTATATTTCGCCTGCGCCAAGTGGTGGTGAATTGTCTGAAGTTCAGGCTGATGCCATTCTTAACATGCGCCTGCGCAGCTTGCGCCGTTTGGAAGAAATCGAGCTGCTGCGCGAGCAAGCTGCCTTGATGGAAGAACGCGCTGGGCTTGAGAATTTGCTAGACAGCGAAGACATCCAGTGGACCAAGATTTCCGATCAGTTGAAAGAAACGAAAAAGCAGTTTGGCAAAGACTGGGTTATTGACGGCGTGGCACGTGGCCAACGCTTGACGACATTTGCTGAAGCTGGCGAAGTGGCCGATGTGCCGCTTGAAGCGATGATTGACCGCGAGCCTATTACTGTCGTGTGCAGTCAAATGGGTTGGTTCCGTGCCATGACGGGCCACATCGACTTGAACCGCGAGTTGAAATTCAAAGATGGCGACGGCCCACGATTTATCTTTCACGCCGAAACCACTGACCGCTTGTTGGTCTTCGGTGCGAATGGTCGCTTCTATACGCTAAGCGCCTCAACCTTGCCCGGTGGGCGCGGAATGGGTGAGCCATTACGTTTGATGGTTGATCTGCCGAATGAGGCTGAAATTCTTGATATCATGATCCACAAACCGGGCCGCAAACTGTTGGTTGCCTCAACTTCTGGTGATGGATTTATTGTACCAGAAGATGATGTTGTTGCCCAAACGCGCAGCGGTAAGCAGGTTCTGAACGTGCGCGGTGATACTAAGGCGCTGATTTGTAAACCTACCTATGGTGACAGTGTCGCTGTTGTTGGTGAGAACCGTAAAGTACTGGTGTTCCCACTGGATGAATTGCCAGAAATGGGCCGTGGTAAAGGCGTTCGTTTGCAAAAGTACAAAGATGGTGGTTTGTCTGACGCCACGACCTTTACGCTTGAGGCTGGTCTAAGTTGGCTTGATCCCGCGGGTCGAACGCGCACGGAAACCGAGTTGGCAGAGTGGCAAGGAAAACGCGCGAGCGCGGGTCGCATGGCACCACGCGGATTTCCGCGGGACAATCGATTCAACTGAAGGTAACGTACTCTCATCTTTAAATGACGCGCGTGTATTAAGCGTGCGCAAGAGGGACGTATTATGAGTGAACAATTGATTGGTCGATATCACGGCGACAAAAAAACACTTTTCTGGCTGGTGATGAAAACCAGCTTTCTCACATTGATTACACTAGGCATTTATCGCTTCTGGGCTAAGACCCGTATCCGCAAATATCTTTGGTCGGGCACTGCTGCGGGTCAAGATAGCTTTGAATATACGGGCACTGGCTTAGAGAAGTTCTTGGGCTTCTTGGTCGCAATCGTTGTTTTGGCGATTTATCTGGGGATCGTTCAAATGATCTTGCTGTTTTTCGGCCTAAGCTTAATGGCTGATGCAACAACAACGGCGGGACAGATCGCCCAAATCGCCTCGATCTACATTTCATTCTTTGCAGTGATGCCTTTGATATTCTTCGCGCAATACCGCGCGCGTCGTTACAAAATGGCGCGCACGCGCTGGCGGGGTATCCGTTTTGGGATGGACAGCGCGGCGTGGGGCTTTGTGTGGCGGGCAATCGCGCATAGCTTTCTTACCATCATCACCCTTGGACTTATGGTTCCAAGGCAGACGTTCAAGTTAGAAAAATACATGGCAGATCGCACATGGTTTGGAGATGCGCAGTTCGTGCAAAATGGTCGCTGGCAAAGCCTCTATCCGGGATTAAAACACATCGGGATTGGCTTTTTAATCTTGATCGCTGCAGGTGCAGTTGGTGTCATGCTTGACGTTATTGGTGCCGCAATTTTCTTAGTCGTTGTTGGCTACATCTGGCTGATTTTCGGCAGCGTCTATTACCGTATCTTCGCGCTTAACTATCTGACTGGAAACAAACTTCTGAACGGTCAGATTGGTTTTTATAGCGGTGGGCAAGCGGGTAAAGTTGTTGGAATTGCGATTAAGGGAACCCTTCTGATTGCACTTGTTGGTGGGGTTATTGGTCTTGTCTTCGCGGGCGTCGGCGCGGTTTTACTTAACTCAGTGGACTTTCAGAAACCGTCGGAATTTATGGGTGTTATTGGCGGCGCATTGGGCATCATTGGCTTTGTGGCTTACATCGGCTTCTTTCTTTTGCTGAGCGCATTGTCGTTTATCTGGATCACCCAGCCAATCATCGGACATGTCGTCGAAAACATGTCATTGTCAGGCGCAGAGCATCTTGATGCGATCCAACAGCGCAGTGCAGACGCAGGTGCAGATGCAGACGGCTTTGCCGATGCGCTTGATATTGGCGGTGCCATTTGATGCAAAACGAGGTGTCGGTATGACGTCGGTATCGTGTCGGTATTTCGTCGGTGCAACAGGCCGACGTCTGGATGTGGACGCATCGCTTGAACACAGCGAGTTCTTGCGGCTTTCACATCCGGAGCTGCCGAATGGGTTGCTGCGATGGCCGCTAAAGGACTTACGTGCTTTGGCGGATCAGGCACGCACGGACCAGATTGTTCTGTCCCTGCGTGCCGACACAGCAATCGACAGCGCCTTGATCGAAGAGGCGCGTCTTACCGTCGATGACCCACAGCTGATTGCAGACATAAAAATGCTATGCCCTGAATTGGGCAAGCGGGATCTGCCGGAAGGATCTGGACGCAAAATTGTAACGCGCATCGGCATGGCCGTTGGGGCGATTGTGTTGATGATCTTTGTCATCTTGCCGGCAATGGCCAACACCTTGGCCTATATCATCCCTATCAAACGTGAAGTTGCCTATGGCAAAGCTGTCGTGCGGCAAATGGAACGGTTCTTTGGCGGCAGTACGGCTGGAGAACTTGTGTGCTCAACACCAGAGGGTGACGCGGCATTGGCCAAGATGGTTGCGCGCCTTACAGCGACGTCGCCAACAGACTATGAACTGAACGTATCGGTCATGCGCCATGAAATGGTGAATGCATTCGCAGCCCCCGGTGGACAGATCGTTTTTGTCGATGGTTTGATTCAACAGGCCACAAGCCCTGATGAAATGGCCGCCGTTCTTGCACATGAGATCGGCCACGTGGTATCGCGCGATGCAACGCGCGGGGCGTTACGGGCCGCTGGCTCTGCAGGTCTACTGTCTATGGTGTTTGGTGATTTTGCAGGGGGAACAGCCGCTGTTGTGATCGCTGAATATACATTGAATGCATCCTACACCCGTGAAGCCGAAGCCCAAGCGGATACATTTGCCCACAACATGCTCGAAGCCGCGAACGTTAGCACAATTGGCATGGCTGACTTTTTTGGTAGCCTGAATGGGTTAGAAGATGAAATGCCCGACCTGCCAATCTATCTGTCCAGCCACCCTGACACTCAAGAACGTGCGGACCTCGCGACAGAGTTTGCCAAAGGGCAGGGGACGACAACGCCTGTGTTGGATGATGCTGAGTGGAACGCGCTTAAGGCGATTTGTGATTGAGGGTCAGTACCGTGGGCCTAGTTGCAGGTGTGTCGATAATTCTGCTTTTGAGTATTGGGGCTACCCAACCTTACTAATTACAAGAAGAGCATAAATGTTAAAATTGGTTATAGTTTTATTTGCGGTTCCATTATTTGCCGTGGCATGTATGCCGAATGACGTAACGGGTGCTGACGGCGACCGTGAGACCTTCGAAATTGCGGCAAATACAGCATCCTGCCACGGTGTTGCCCCTATGCGCTGTTTGATTGTGAATGGTCAGTTTTTCTACGATCCAATTGATGGATACGAACATGTCGAAGGTCGATCAGCTACAATCTGTACGATCGCAACGCCTCGTTCGGAACCATTGCCCGCTGACGTAGGTAGCCACGAATATCGTCGCGTTCGGTGTGATTAATTCCTAAAATGTGTGACATTGCTTTGAATTTTTAACATGCAACTCTGAGCTCGAAGCCGACATTTGGTCTTACCTATAATGAAGTTTTGCAGTAATTTTGGTATCGGGAAATGAGTTATCTTTTATCCCTAAACCGGCTCAGCTGTTAACCAAACTCCGCCTTCTGGTCGCAGTGTCAAAATCATCACCGGTTCTGGCGCACGTCCTTTGATGGGGGTGAATTTGAACTTGGATAGTAGTGTCGCAAGAATGATCACGGCCTCTTGCAATGCGAAGGATGCGCCGATGCAAATGCGTGGTCCGTCCCCGAACGGCAGGTAGGCATAGCGCGGCACGGCTTTGCGATCTTCAAAACGTTCAGGGCGGAAGCTGTCGGGGTCGTCCCACAACAGTTCGTTTCGATGCAGCGCATAGATTGGCACCATAACCGTATCGCCTGTTAGAATTTCACGATCGCATAGGGTGTCGTCTTTTTGCGCCGTGCGTGAAATGATCCCTGCAGGTGGATAAAGTCGCAGTGCCTCGTCGATGATCTGGCGAATAAAGGGCAGGCTGGCGACATCGTCACCTGTGGCGGCGCGCCCTTGCAATACATCTTGGGCCTCTTGGCGCGCACGTGTTTGGGCGTCTTGGTCAAAGGCCATCAGATACATCGACCATGCCAATGTGAGGGCCGTTGTTTCATGCCCCGCTACGATAAAGGTCAGCAGATTGTCGCGCAGTTCGGCTGTGTTCATTTTGCGTTTGGTTTCTGGATCAACGCCGGCCAGTAGCAAATCTAAAAGGTCGGGCACGCCTTCATGGTCACGTGCGGCGCGATCAACGATTGTCTTATCCGCCATCGCCTTCATCTCTTTCATGGCCTTGCCAGACCGCATCCGCCCGGGGCGTGGCACCCAATCCGGTGCCCCTAGGATATCGAACAGTGAAATTTTGCCAGCCTCGGCGATGTAGTCATCAATCGCGTTGTGTACACCATCACGATCGAACGTATCGCCGCCCGAAAATGTCACATCCGCAATAACGTCAAATGTGGTGGTGACCATTTCGTCTAGCATATCTATTCCGCGTGGGCCTGCGTCCGTAATGCGCTGGGTGGCCCGTTGCGCGGCAGAGGTCATGATCGGCGCAAGGTTCATCATGTTGCGGTGGGTAAATACGGGGGCGGCAGCGCGGCGTTGCCAGCGCCAATGGGCCCCTTCGGCCACGAACAGTGATTCCCCAATGGCGGGTTTCAGCAGGTTCTTGGTGACGTCCGATTTCGGATAGTCATTCACGCGATCCAGCAAGATTTCGCGTATTGCACCGGGGTCCATCACCATGTGCCAACGCTTGCCTGTTTTGCCTGATACCATCGCCTGTTTGGTCGCAATCTGTGGTAAGATACGCAGTAGGTTTTTGCGCGCAACACTTAGGCTTTTGAAGATCCCCCATGGTTCATTGACCAACGGCACGGATACAGGATTTGCGGCTGGGCGGGTGGTGTCTGGCATGATCATACTCCACGGTTATATGATTGATATAAGTGCCGCAGGGCCGATGGCAATCCTTGTCGCCGATTGCGTGCATGGGCGTGCTGCTGTATCGCAGTGCGAAACCTTTGGGGAGGATTGATATGTTACGTATAATTTTTGGCGGTTTACTGATGTTGACCTTTGCTGCCTGTAACGGCGCTGCTGATTTGCAAGACGCACCTGAGCCACTGGGCGATTTCAGATTAGGCCACAACATTGTCGTAGCCCCTAAGGTTGTCAAAGGACCGCTGAGCCGAAATGCGACTGAAGAGGAGCTGACCACCGCTTTACAAACAGCGATTGCCGAACGGTTTGATCGTTATGAGGGTGAAAAGCTGTACCACTTTGGTGTGAGCGTTGAGGGCTACGTTTTGGCCGCGCCGGGCATCCCTTTAGTGCTGGCTCCGAAATCAATCATGATTGTGAACATTACGGTTTGGGACAACGCAGCGAATGCGAAAATGAATACCAAGGCTCATCAAATCACAGTGCTTGAGTCCCTGGATCAAGGCCCGCTTCTTGGCTCTGGGTATACCAAGTCGGCTGAAGAGCAATTGAAGAACCTCAGTCAAAACGCAGCGAAATCGATTGAACGCTATTTGACCAACCAGAAAGCTGAAAAAGGCTGGTTTACTGGAGAATAGGAGGCGTAAGGCAACTTAAGTTGCCACGCCTTTGGGCGATACGTCGCAGTTCTTATAACTGGTGCTTGATTTATATGTAAAATGGCAATAAATCGCGCGTCAAAGTACACGGGTCAACAACGACCCCTCAACCAAAGGGTGCCATCATGGCTAAGGAAAAGTTCGAACGTAATAAACCGCACGTTAACATTGGCACAATTGGCCACGTTGACCACGGTAAGACTACATTGACTGCTGCGATCACTAAATATTTTGGTGACTTCCAAGCGTATGACCAAATTGATGGCGCGCCAGAAGAAAAAGCACGTGGTATCACCATCTCTACTGCTCACGTTGAGTACGAAAC
>DLQI01000165.1:0-3735 GCA_002478745.1 Rhodobacteraceae bacterium UBA7436
CAAATCTAGGGGCACCTCAGACATCCCAATCACATTCACGGGCTCAATCATGCCCGAACTTTCATAGGGTTCTTGCGTCGTAGCAAAACCCATTATGTAGGTCTCTTAGTATTGGCGAGCACTAGTAATAAAAAACCTTTTCTGCGATTTAACGCAAAGAGCAAATCGTCCCGATTGCCAATGGAAATCAACCGTTTGAAACAGTTCATGTCTGGATTTGCGCTGCGGCCTCAATTTTAAGCTGCAAGTAAATTTGGTGATCTGTGAGAAGCATGCTTTAAACCGTTCGAATAACAGGAGCAATCGCATCACTATGTGTCCCCCACAAGCTCTATCAATTTCGCATCAGGACGTCGTGAACAACACCCGCCTTTGGCTAGACCAAATGGTTGTTGGCCTAAATCTATGTCCATTTTCTTCAGGCGTCATTGCCCAAGACCAAGTGTATTATGCTGTCTGTGATGACACCAATGACGCACGGCTAAAGCAGTTCTATGTGACTGAATTACAGCGTCTTTTGGAAGCCGACGAAAATGATCTGGCCACTAGTTTGCTCATGTTTACCAAAGGTCTCGAACAGTTCGACGAATACCTCGACTTACTCGATTGGTTTCAAGAGCTGTTGGAAAACGCAAATCTTAGCGATCATATTCAACTGGCTTCATTTCACCCTCGATACCAATTTGACGGTGTCGCTTCTAACGATCTTAGCCACTTCACCAACCGCTCACCTTACCCCACCATACACCTTCTGCGCCAAAATCAGGTGAGCAATGCGCTGGCGCATGTTTCGGACCCCAAGAAAATCTATTTGGACAACATAGCGACACTGAATGACCTTGGCCGCCAAAAGGTCGAAGCGCTTTGTCCATGGGGCAAATAAAAAACCATTGCACGGCGTTGCAACTGTCGGGTCCCCCGCTACCTCTAAAAGATGAAAAACAATCCCAATAACGATGAGTCGCGCGCCGTTCCACTGCCTGCCAGTCGAATCGCACGCATGGGCAAACTGGGTGCCATGAGCGCAGGTATCGCAACAAACATGGCCCTCAATGGGGTCAAACAAATGGGACAGGGCATTCGCCCGTCTTTTCGCGATCTCTTGCTCACCCCGTCAAACGTAAAACGTGTTTCAGATCAGTTGGCCCAGATGCGCGGCGCAGCAATGAAAATCGGGCAATTAATGTCAATGGACACAGGAGAGGTACTGCCTCCTGAGCTCTCCCAAATTCTGGTGCGGTTGCGTGATAGTGCGCACCCTATGCCCCCCGCACAGCTCAAAAAGGTCCTAAACGTTGAATGGCCAGCGCAGTGGCTGCAGTCCTTTGAAAACTTCAACGTTCACCCGATTGCCGCAGCCTCCATCGGACAGGTGCATCGCGCTCAGTTGAAAGACGGACGTGATTTAGCCATCAAAGTGCAATACCCCGGTGTTGCAAACAGTATAGACAGCGATGTCGCCAATGTGGGCGTCCTGATGCGCATGTCCGGCCTATTGCCTGCTGGTTTCAAACTGGAATCCTATCTTGAAGAAGGACGCAAACAGCTGCACGAAGAAACCAACTACATGCGAGAGGCCAGCCAACTTTCGCGCTTCAGTGCTTTGCTCAAAGACAATAAGCAATTTGTTGTTCCTGACATGCACAGTGACTGGACCACGCCCCATATTCTGGCAATGACATATGTACCAGGCGTGCCAATCGAGAGCGTTTCCGATGAAACTCAGACAGTGCGCGATCAAATTGCCAAAGCCCTGATTGACCTGACTTTGCGCGAATTGTTTTCGTTTGGTGTGATGCAAACCGATCCAAACTTTGCCAACTACTTGTATCAACCCGATACACAGCGTATAGTGCTGCTAGACTTCGGTGCCACCCATGACATAGCACCCAATATCATCACATCTTACCGTCAGCTCATTCACGCGAGTCTTGATGGCAATATCGACGCCCTTGAAACGATCATGCAAAGTATCGGGTTCATTGATGAAAACACCAAAAACAGCCACCGCACACAAATCATTGATATGGTTCAGCTTATTTTTGACGCGCTGCAAAGTGACCAAGATTTGGACTTTGCAAATACAGGTCTCGCAACGCTTATTCAGGATCAAGCGATGGATTTGGCCAAGGATGGCTTTGTCCCGCCCCCATTGCCTATCGACGTATTACTGTTGCAACGCAAATTGAGTGGGATTTTTCTGCTTGCGACTAAACTCTCGGCGCGGGTCGATATCATGGCATTGTTGGACAAACACTTGGGTGAAAACCGCAAAGCAACCGCGTGTTAATCTATAGAGGCGCTGGTGGATGCCCGTTCAACGGTCCAAGCGCATTTAACACGGCCTCAGATGCCGCCAAGCCCCTGTTAGATATCACGCCACCGATCAGTGTTCATACCAAAGGCGGCTTTGTATGGGCCAGATGGCCCGTTTTCATCCAGATCTTTGCCCCGCTGTTCCCTGCAAAAACACGCAAATTTTGCCCATTAGGCAAGCGTAACCAAGCACCTTTGCCAAGTAATTCCCCATTTTCAACAACAGATCCTGCGATCACTAACATTTCAATGCCGCCTGCATCCAAATTTTCCAACATAGCCCCCGCATCAAGCTCGCTATAAGTAACAGTTTCGTGCGCATCGCGGTGCAACTGCGCGGTCGCGATGCCACCCAATGGCTCAGCACATTCATCAACCATTGTTTTGTGAAATTGATTGCGATCATCCATTTCGAATTGCCACAACTTCACGAAAATCGTGCATCCCATCTCAGACCTTGGTGTATGCGCTGTGGTTGGTGGATTGCGCACATAAGTGCCCGTAGGGAAATCACCATATTCGTCCTGAAACACACCATCCAGCACAATAAACTCTTCGCCGCCGGCATGGGTATGTTCGGAAAACTGTCTGCCCTGTGCAAAGCGAACAATCGTTGTCGCGCGCGCCACTTCGTCTCCGATACGGTCCAGCATCCGCCGCTCTACGCCAGCGACAGGTGACGAAACCCATTCGGTCTTCTCAGAATGAACCACGACACGTTTGCTAAAATCTGCATTAAGTTCCATCTTTTGGCCCTTTCAAGGGATTTGGCATGTAGGAATTCATATCTTTGCGTTATTTTACCCATAAAATTGTGGCACCTCAATGACCGCTGGCAAAACATCGCGGTCAGCCAATGTGATCATTATAACGGGACACATCTCCCTCAAAATGAACTTGCCTGCGGCGAAATGAAGAACCAACGATACATTCAGGCGTAGTGATACGATCCATGCGGAAATGGCGAAAATCATCGCGCTCAGGGTCCCAGGCCACCAAATACCAAAGCGGTTGCAAGATAAGCATGGCTTGGGGTTCCACCTTACGGCGTGTCATCGCCCCTTTTGCATCACGGTAATCAAATTGGATCATGCACTGCCCCAAGAACGCTTCTTCGAATGCCGGCAACAATGCTGGGTCAATGTCACCTAGGTCAGACAAATCTTGGTTTGGTGAAATTCGACCAATGTGGAGACACTCAAGAAAACGACGCAAATCGCGCACCTTGTCTGAAGGCAGTGACTTTTCGATCTTGGCAAGCCCCGCATCCGCCAAATCAGAGAATGGCAGACTGTGGGCTGCCCGCATCGCAGCAACACTGATCAATAAGGCAAACACTTCCCCAACGGACAAGCGCGCGGATGTTTGCATGGATTGTGGATCAAGCTGAAGCCCACCGCCGGGACCACTTTCAGAATT
>DLQI01000165.1:3841-9680 GCA_002478745.1 Rhodobacteraceae bacterium UBA7436
CTCATCAATGGTTGCGGTTCAGTTGCGCCGCAGCGTGCGAACGATGATGTCATGTCGTTGTCTGATGTTCATTTCATCATCATAGCACAATTGGTGACAATATTTGGCACTAATTAATTTTAGAAAGTTTTCAGGACAAATCAACAAAGGAAATTAATGGGCGCTGTTCACATCGCTCGTTCTAATCGCCGTCGCCTGTATCATTATGGGCGCAGGCATTCCAACAACAGCGACGTACATCATCCTCGTCGCGGTCGCGGCCCCTGCCCTTGCTGTGCTTGAAGTACAACCAATCGTCGCTCACTTTTTTGTCTTTTATTATGGCGTTCTGGCCGACATCACGCCGCCTGTCGCCTTGGCAGCCTACGCAGCTGCAGGCATTGCCGGTTCCAATCCGTTCAAGACGGGTAACACTGCATTTCGCCTGGGCATCGCTAAGGCACTTGTTCCATTCGTATTCGTATATTCACCTGCGTTGTTGCTGGTCGCGGATGGCTTCACATGGTGGCTGTTCACAATCACTCTGCTTGGTGCGATGCTGGGCATTGCGTCCCTTGGTGTTGCCTTCTCAGGGTACTTAGTTTCGACACTGAAGACATGGGAACGCTGGTGGGTTGCTTTGGTGTCCTTCCTATTCATTGCACCGGGATTGACCACAATGGCGATAGGATTAGTTTTGATGATGCCAATCGCTGTGATTCAATACAACCGATCACGGATCTTAACCAACTAAACTCAAAGGCCAGTATCTCAAGAATTGAGGGCGACCAGTTTGCCCTCAAAAACTATGTTGAATTGACGCGCGGCCGCTCATCCAAGAAATTTGTTTACAGGCCTTAAGGTTCAAAAATGCAAAATACCAAATACAACAAACCAACCACCGAAGCTGTGATGAGCCCCGAAAAAAATGCACGTAACGAACTGAAAAAAGTTGCTAAATTGGGGGAACCAATCACTTATCAAGCCCTTGCAAAAGCACTAAACCTACTGCCCCCACATATAATTCATCAAGTAACGATCACGCTTGAGAAACTGATCGAAGAAGACGCAAAATCAGGCCACCCATTGATCGCGTCTCTTGTGATCAGCAAAGCACGCGGCGGATTACCTGCACCCGGTTTCTTCAATTGCGTAGAAAGGGTTGGCTTAGTCTCCCCAACATCAACCTCCACAGAGGTTGATGACTTTTACAACACAGAGTTTGACAGAGCTGTTTCGTTCTGGGGGGCTTAATGGATCTCGCATGCCTATCAATTGCCTGACCTAAGGTCCGCAACAAAGTATCTATCCAGCAGATATCCGACAAAATTTGGCTAATAGGGCAAACCGATATAGTTCTCAGCCAACTCTCGGCGGGCTGTTTCCGATTGCGAAAGCTGTGACAGCGTTGCTTTGCGCATTTGCGCGGCAAAGCTGTCTTCACCTTCAAACTGGTGCAACATCGTTGTCATTTGCCAACTGAAACGCATCGCTTTCCAGATTCTTGCAAGGGCGCGTTCCGAATAAGCATCGATGCCCGAAGCGTCCCCTTTTTGCAGGACATCAATCAAGCCTTGGTACAAGTAAAACACATCTGAAACAGCAAGGTTCAAACCCTTTGCACCTGTTGGCGGCACAATATGGGCAGCATCGCCAACAAGAAACAAACGGCCCCAACGCAGCGGTTCACTCACAAATGAACGCAACGGCGCAATCGATTTTTCAATCGAAGGGCCAGTGACCATCGAGTTACTGATATCATTGGGTAAACACTGTTTCAGCTTATCCCAGAACCGATCGTCACTCCAATCCTCAACCTTATCCGTCAATGGAACCTGTACATAATAGCGGCTTAAGTTTTCATTCCGCATAGATGCCAGTGCAAACCCGTTGCTTGAATTTGCATAGATTAATTCATGATTGGCAGGCGGCGTCCGAGACAGCACACCGAGCCATCCAAACGGATAGACACGTTCAAATGCGCGCCGTTTTTCTTCCGGGATAGTAGTCCGGCTGACACCATGAAAGCCGTCACACCCTGCAACATAGCTGCAATCTAACCGTTGTTTCACGCCATCTTTGGTGAACTCGACATAGGGTGCATCACTGTCAGCATCATTGATCATAACATCGCTAACATCGTGCAGTACCGTAGCCCCTATCGCATCTTGTGCATTATATAAGTCGGCCGTCACCTCGGTTTGTCCGTAGACCACAACCTGTTTTCCAGTCAGCTCTTTGAAATTGATCCGAACCATTAGATCGTCATCTGTCAGATAGCACCCACCATGTGGGATACCCTCACGATCTAAGCGATCGCCAACACCGGCCTCATGCAACATCTGTACGGTACCCGTTTCAAGCACACCTGCCCTAATGCGTCCCTCGACATGCGCACGGCTTGAGCGCTCTAATACCACTGTAGCGACACCTGCTTTGTTCAAAAGCTGTGACAACAATAATCCAGATGGCCCGCCGCCAATAATCGCAACTTGAGTTTTCATATTCAGAACCTATTCAACGCCTTTTCCCAAAACGTAACAGGACAAACGCTTCCTTTGAATGGACGCGCCGTGCAATGACTGGTAACATTCGTGCATGATTGAAACACCCAACTTCACCCTGCTGGGCGAGACAACGCACTTCCCAGACGTAGTGCATTGTGAAACCTTTCTTGCGCGTGCCCCCACACATAAATGGATAATACCAACACATCGTCACGCCCAAATGGCTCAGTTGTTCGAGATAACAAGTGGAACCGTTTTGGCAAAAATCGATGATGCAACGATAAATCTTTCGGACGGTGATTTTCTGTATGTTCCAGCACAATGCGTGCATGGCTTTGACGTTGCTCCGCATACTGATGGAAAGATCATGTCATTCCCCCAACCCATTCTCGCATCGATTGGCCCAACGTCAAACGCCTTACCCTCTGCCTTGGATCGGTTCTTTTCAGGTAAAGTAATGCCGCAGCTCGCCAGCCTAACCAACACATTGTCTGAGACCCTGAACACGTCACAGATGTTTCGCCAACAAATTGCAGTTGGATTGGCCCATGCCGTTCTCGGGACGATTGCTAGCTTGGCCCCAAGTACTCAATTTATGCCCTCCGATCCACGGCTTGCAGACTTTGATGCACTCATTCTGCAACATCAAAAATTGGGACTAAGCGCAGCTGATTACGCCGCACTCCTTGGCGTTAGCACTGGGCACCTTAGCAGGTTATGCCGCGAGGCCACCGGTCGCGGTGCTGGTGCATACATTGAACGGTCGACCATGAATGAGGCCTGCCGTCTATTGGCATTCACACGAATGCCCGTCGCAGAGATTGGTTACCAGTTTGGTTACAGCGACCCATCATACTTTTCTAAAAGGTTCCGTGCCGCGCGTGGTCAAACGCCAACGCAATATCGCGCTGCATTCGCGAGCTAACGCCGTGATTTACGGATTTTTCATTAAAGCGCGTAGGCAGCGTTTGAGTGTCTGAACATCATCTCCTCCCAGCCGCTCTTTTAACTTTCGATCAAATTGCGCAGCAGCCAAACTAAGATCATCATAAGCTGCCCTGCCAGTTGCAGTCAGGCTGAGCAACGCATGACGTCGATCCTTGGCCACCTCTTCACGGACCACAAACCGTTTATCTTCAAGAGCAGACACTCCGCGGCTGGCTTTAGTCTTGTGTATATGAGCACGATCGCAGATCTGTTTTGCAGTTAGGTCACCGTACTGCCCCAAGTGAAACAGGATGCGCCACTCGGTCTGCAACATACCGTATCGGTCCTTATAAGATGGGCTAAAGGCCGCGCCTTGGGCATCCGCCGCTTGATTTAGGAGGTACGGCAAAAAGTTAGACAAATCCATTTCAGTAGAGGTCAGCATTGCAAATCTCGCCTTGTTAGTTACATTTTCAACTAATATGGCTTTAGTAGCATTCGAGGGCAACCCATGACAACAAAACCAGACACCCAAGTCGACCAAACCCAACTGCGATATATGTCTGGTTGGGGGAATGATTTCGAAACTGAAGCGTTGCCAAACGCCCTGCCCCAAGGCATGAATTCACCACAGAAAGTGAATTACGGTCTGTACGGCGAACAGCTTTCAGGTACTGCCTTTACCCAACCGTCACCAGAACGCACATGGTGCTACCGTATTCGTCCATCCGTTAAACACACCCATCGCTTTGCAAAGATCAACTTACCGTATTGGAAAACGGCTCCCCATATTGTTGAAGACGTGATCTCCCTTGGACAGTACCGTTGGGACGCAATCAAAGCCAACGACGAGGGCTTAACCTGGCTTAGTGGTATGCGCACGATGACCACTGCGGGTGATGTGAACATTCAAGCAGGTATGGCCAACCATGTCTATCTTGTCTCCGAAAGTATGGTGGACAGCTACTTCTATTCAGCAGACTCTGAGATGCTCATTGTCCCCCAAGAAGGCAAATTGCGTTTTGCGACTGAGTTGGGAGTAATAGATATCGAACCACAAGAGATCGCTGTCATTCCCCGCGGGTTAGTTTACCGCGTTGAAGTTTTAGAAGGCCCTGCGCGAGGGTTTGTTTGCGAAAACTATGGGCAGAAATTAAGTCTACCAGACCGCGGACCAATTGGGGCCAATTGCCTCGCCAATCCGCGTGACTTCAAAACACCGGTGGCCGCATTTGAGGATCGCGAGGTCCCATCCACTGTAACCGTGAAGTGGTGTGGGCAATTTCATGAAACCAAAATTGGGCACTCACCATTGGATGTCGTTGCCTGGCACGGCAACTATGCCCCATGTAAATATGACCTAAAGACATTTTGCCCAGTCGGTGCAATCTTGTTCGATCACCCGGACCCATCCATCTTCACTGTGCTGACCGCGCCCTCTGGCCAAGCTGGAACAGCCAACATCGACTTTGTTTTGTTCCGTGAACGTTGGATGGTGGCAGAAGATACCTTCCGCCCACCGTGGTACCATAAGAACGTCATGTCAGAACTGATGGGCAACATTTATGGCCAGTATGATGCGAAGCCAAAAGGGTTTGTTCCAGGGGGGATGAGCCTACACAATATGATGCTGCCCCATGGGCCTGATCGCAGTGCGTTTGAAGCAGCTTCGAACGCTGAGCTAGCCCCACATAAGTTAGATCAAACGATGTCGTTCATGTTTGAAACACGTTTCCCGCAGCACCTGACCGAGTTCGCAGCGAATGAGGCACCGCTGCAAGATGACTACATTGACTGTTGGGCCGACTTGGAAAAGAAATTCGATGGTACAGCAGGTAAAAAATGACATCACTTATCTGCGATAAGAAAAACCGTTTGTCAGTTCACTTAATCACATTTTCAAAACCAAAGGACATTGCATGACCTTGCTGCGATCTTGGGTCGACAGCGCAAATAGCGCCAAGACCCCATTCCCCTTGAACAATCTGCCATACGGTGTGTTTTCGATCGACGGGGACGATCCAAGGTGCGGCGTCGCCATTGGTGACATGATCCTTGACATGGCCGCCCTGGAGCAGGCCGAGTTGATACAGCTTGATGAAGAACCCAGCTTTGATCTGCCGTTTTGGAACGACGTCATGGAACTTGGGCCCACCATTTGGAACGAGCTGCGCAACACATTGACCACGCTGCTATCAGAAGGTTGCAAACACCAAGACACGCTTCGCCAATTCCTCGTTCCCCAAGCCATTGTCGAAATGCACATGCCGCTTATCGTTTCAGAGTTCACTGATTTTTATTCAGGCAAACATCACGCCCAAAACGTTGGCACAATGTTTAGAGGTCCCGAAAATGCACTTCCGCCGAATTGGCTGCACATACCGATTGGGTATAATGGACGCGCATCGTCTGTCGTTGTGTCCGGC
>DLQI01000141.1 GCA_002478745.1 Rhodobacteraceae bacterium UBA7436
CGCACAGCACCCGAAACCAGCAAAGAAGATTTGCTGCGTGTTCATCCAGAGAGCTATTTGGACGCCTTCAAGGCCCTGTCGGATGCGCATGGCGGTGAAATGGGTCCCAACGCTCCCTTTGCCAAAGGTGGGTATGAAATTGCGGCCCTTTCCGCAGGCCTGTGTGCTTCGGCCGTCGAAGCGGTCCTTGTTGGTGAGATCGACAACGCCTATTCCCTGTCACGCCCCCCTGGCCATCATTGCCTACCAGATCAACCAAACGGGTTCTGCCTGATGGCAAATATCGCGATTGCAATTGAAGCAGCCAAGGCCAAAGGATTGGCTGGTCGCGTCGCTGTCTTGGATTGGGACGTACACCACGGCAACGGCACAGAAGCGATCTTTTATGACCGTGATGACGTGCTAAGCATTAGCATGCATCAAGAACACAATTACCCACTCGAAACGGGCGACATTGAAGACCGCGGACAAGGTGATGGTGTTGGTTATAATCTCAACGTGCCCTTACCTGCAGGTGCAGGTCACTCTGCCTATCTTCATGCAATGGACCGCATCGTGGTTCCCACGATCGAGGCCTATGATCCTGACATCATTATCGTTGCCTGTGGGTTTGACGCAGCTGTGATTGACCCACTTTCCACAATGCTGGCGACGGCGGATACTTTCCGCCAAATGACGCTGAAAATTATGGAAGTCGCCGACAAGGTATGTGACGGTAAATTGGTCCTCAACCACGAGGGTGGCTATTCCGAAGTCTACGTACCCTTCTGCGGCCATGCGACACTAGAGGCATTGTCGGGCAGTTCAATCACAGCGCCCGATCCCTTCCAGCGCGCCTTTGCCTGTCGCCAACCGGGTGAACGCCTTGATGCATTTTTGATTTCGGAGATTGATAGAATGGCCAACATTCTCGAACTATAATCTGACTGCACTTGAAAGCGGGCCCTAACGGCCAAACATGTTAACAAAGTTATCGATAGGTCCAAAATGCCCACTCCTAATCCAGATGCCCTAAGTTTCTTACAAACGCGCCGGTCTCGTCCCGCTAAAACACTATCCATGCCGGTGCCGAAGCGATCAGAGTTGGAGCAGTTGCTCACCGCTGCTGCCCGTACACCCGACCATGGAAAGCTAGAGCCATGGCGCTTTATTGTTATCGGAAAAGCAGCAATGCCGCGCATGGCTGATATCGCCGAAGCCCGTGGTAAGGCGCTTGGTTTGGACAGCGAGCAAGTCAAAAAGGGGCGTGGTCAATTTGATCTTGGCCACTTGGCGGTCGCTGTAGTCGAAGTGCACAAGCCATCCGCAAAGGTGCCTGAACTTGAACAAACCTATTCTGCTGGCGCTGTATGCTTGGCTTTACTGAATGCAGCCCTTGCTGCAGGTTGGGGTGCCAATTGGCTTAGCGGCTGGGTCAGCCATGATCGCGCATTTATGGCTGATGCACTGGGTTTGGAGCCGCATGAACGCATCGCTGGCTTCATCCATATTGCAACGGAAACCACAGCACCACCAGAACGCCCACGACCTGACGTTGGCGCAATGACATCATGGGTTAACGAATGATCTTATCCAGTTTTTTTGCAGCCTTGGGGCAGATGGGTGATCCAAGGTTTCGACATGTCCTGATCAAGGGGGTTGGGCTGACCATTGCGTTGTTGATCATCGTAACCACTAGCTTTGTTTTGCTTATTAACTACATGACGGATGAATCTGCCTTCTTCCAATTCTTGGGAAGTGTACGCTGGATTTCTGACCTTATCAGCTGGGGGTCATTTTTTCTAATCTCGTTCTTGTCCATTTTTTTGATGGTGCCTGTTGCCTCGGCAATCACATCACTATTTTTGGACGAGGTCGCACAGGCCGTTGAGGACAAACACTATCCCCACCTCCCACAGATCCAATCTGTTCCATTTGGTGAAGCGATGCGGGACACAGTAAACTTTTTAGGCGTGTTGATTGGGGCCAATTTCCTAGCCCTGTTTTTGTATGTCCTATTTTCATTCGCGGCACCGCTAATCTTTTGGGCACTGAACGGTTTCTTATTGGGCCGCGAATATTTTACCTTGGCCGCGATGCGACGTGTTGGGCGCACTCAGGCCAAGGTCATGCGCAAACAACACAGAGGCACTATTTGGGTGGCAGGAATTTTGATGGCGATGCCGCTTTCTATTCCGCTGCTCAACCTGATCATCCCAATTTTAGGTGCAGCGACCTTTACCCATCTGTATCACCGTATTTCAGGGTATCGAGCTTAAAGAACTCCATTTCACTGATCTGTACTTTTTCAGACAAGATGATCGCTGAGATAATACCCCATGCAACCAAGGCGATAGCCGTTGTGATGATCGCCTTTTGGGGCAGATTGTGCACCTGGGGTGAACCAGCGTGTGTGCCCGGCTCAACCTTACCCACATCGCCTTGAGTTTGTACTTTGAACGGCAGGACGATCAAAAATGTCATCCACCAGATGACTGCCAATAATACCAATGCTGAAGTTATACCCATGATTTACACCTGCTCCAATTCTACAAGACAGCCGTTAAAGTCCTTGGGGTGCAGGAACAAAACTGGTTTTCCATGCGCCCCAATTTTTGGCTCGCCGTTCCCTAAAACACGCGCACCTGTTTCAACAAGGTGATCGCGGGCATGAATGATGTCATCGACCTCATAGCAAACGTGATGCATCCCACCAGCGGGATTCTTTTCCAGAAAACTGGTGATCGGGCTGTTTTCGCCCAATGGATATAGCAGCTCAATCTTCGTGTTCGGCAGTTCAATGAACACAACAGTCACACCGTGATCAGGTTCATCCTGCGGTTCGCCAACTTTTGCGCCCAGTGCATTGCGGTACTGATCAGCTGCGGCCTCAAGATCAGGCACAGCAATCGCAAGGTGGTTTAATCTGCCAATCATGGTTTTCCCCGAAGTTAGACGCGTTGCTGCTTTATGCGGCCCATCCGCAACAAGAGCAAGCGACGCACCGCCGCACCCCAAATTTGCCTCCATAATTAACGGGCTGTTAGCCAAGGATGCGTAGCCTCTGAGTCGAAGTAGATTTTATGAGGTAGGACCATGGACAACAACGACCCTTTCAGCCCAAATTTACCTGCCCCAACCGCCAACCGCCCCTTGCTAGGACTGACGGTGTTGGTGATCGAAGATAGCAAATTTACCTGTGAGGCGATGCGCTTGCTTTGCCTTCGCAGTGGCGCACGCATTTGTCGTGCAGACAGTTTGCGATCAGCGCGGCGACACCTACAGGTCTATCGCCCCTCTGTTGCAATCATCGATCTTGGGCTTCCAGATGGCAATGGTGAGGACCTGATCAAAGACCTTGTCGAAGATACATCGCGCCCCTTAATTGTGTTGGGAACATCCGGTGATCCACACTCACGCGATACGGCAATGACAGCGGGTGCCGATGGGTTCATTGCCAAACCTATCACGTCACTGGCCGCATTTCAGGAGACGATCTTGGCATGTCTTCCTGCTGATCGCCACCCAAATGGGCCACGGATTATTTCGGACGAAAAGATCAATCCCGATCCGATCGCGTACCAAGATGATATGGCCCATGTTGTGGATGTTCTTGAGGACAACAAAGATGATCGAACGCTAGACTATGTCGCCCAATTTCTCAGTGGTGTTGCCCGTAGCGCAAAAGACCACGGCTTGCTAAAAGCGACTGAGGCGTTGGCGGCTAGACGTGACGCTGGCCAACCTGCCGCATCTGAAACGGCGCAAATAGTTGGACTCATTCAACAACGGCTAACTGATCGAATGGCAATCTAAATAGGGTTTAAAGGGCTGGGTCACTGTTGGGACGAACCAATCGCGTTAGGTCGCTTAAGCGTTCGTTCTGCCGCCCATTCGCATCGAAATTAGAAGGGTCTAACCACGCTTTGAAAGCCTCTTTTAGCGCCGGCCATTCACTATCGATTGATGCAAACCATGCTGTATCGCGATTGCGGCCCTTAACTATCGCAGCTTGGCGAAACACACCCTCATAGCTCAGCCCCAGACGCTGCGCAGCGCGACGTGATGGGATATTGACAGCGTTACACTTCCACTCATAACGACGGTACCCAACTTCAAAGGCCCATTGCATCATCAAGTACATTGCTTCGGTTGCTGCAGGGGTTCGCTGAAGTCTGGGGCTCATATTGATATGGCCAACTTCAATTGACCCTGCTTCGGGTGAAATCCGCAAAAAGCTCGCGACTCCCTCGAAAGCGCCAGTGCGTAAATTCTTAATTGCGTAGAATACTGTGTCTGTAAGCCCTGCAACTTCCCTGACCCACCGGTGATACTGAGACGAAGACGAGAACGGGCCATAGGGCAAATAATCCCACACTTGATCGTGACCTTCAAAAACCCGAAACAAGAGTGCTGCGTGTTTTTCCGCATCAAGCCGTTCAAGCTGGCAATAATTACCCATCAGCACATCCTGATTAGGATACGACGGTACGGACCAGTTTTCGACGACGAGGCCAACATTGGCAGGGGTTTGATCAGAGCGTGTCATCGCCAAATACTAAGCTGTTTTCCGCTGCAGTCCAATCCCTAGTTGCGCTGCACGAAACCCACAGGGCCAGCCACGCAAAAAGGGCGGGTAGCTTTCACACTACACCGCCCTCAAATTGATTTCCTTTAAAACTTAGTCCTGCGGTATAACGCGCAAGCCCAGCTCCATAAGTTGATCAGCCATCGGTTCAGACGGTGCCGACATCATCAAGTCTTCAGCACGTTGGTTCATTGGGAACAAAATAACTTCACGGATGTTCGCCTCATCGGCCAACAACATCACGATGCGGTCGATCCCAGCAGCACAACCACCGTGGGGCGGAGCACCGTATTGGAATGCGTTGACCATACCGCCAAACCGTTTTTCGACTTCTTCTTTGCCGTAACCAGCAATTTCAAAAGCTTTGAACATAATTTCTGGTTTGTGGTTCCGGATCGCACCTGACACCAATTCATAACCGTTGCACGCAAGATCATACTGATAGCCCAAGACTTCCAATGGGTCGCCTAGCAGCGCGTCCATTCCACCTTGTGGCATTGAGAACGGGTTGTGTTCAAAATCAATCTTACCAGTTTCTTCGTCTTTCTCATAGATCGGGAAATCAACGATCCAAGCGAATGCAAAGCGGTTTTTGTCGGTAAGACCAAGCTCTTCGCCGATCACATTACGGGCACGACCAGCAACACCTTCAAAGGCTTTAGGCTTACCACCTAAGAAGAACGCGGCATCGCCGACATCCAGACCAAGCTGTTGACGGATTGCTTCAGTGCGCTCTGGACCGATATTTTTCGCGAGCGGTCCAGCGGCTTCCATACCACCGGCCACTTCACCAGACTTAAGCTTGGCTTGCGCCTCTTTCACTGTGATGCCCATTTCCTGCGCAACAGCATCCGCTGTTTTTTCACGCCAGAAGATGTAGCCCATGCCAGGCAAACCTTCTTTTTGCGCAAACGCATTCATACGGTCACAGAACTTGCGGCTGCCACCTTTTGGCGCAGGAATGGCGCGAATTTGTGTACCGTCTTGCTCAAGTAACTTCGCGAAGATCGCAAAACCAGAGCCCGCAAAGTGCTCGGACACAATTTGCATTTTGATTGGATTGCGAAGGTCAGGTTTATCAGAGCCATACCAAAGAGCCGCATCTTTATAAGAAATCTGCGTCCAATCACGGTCAACATTCCGGCCCCCACCAAATTCTTCAAACACGCCAGCAATGACAGGCTCGATTGTGTCGAACACGTCTTGCTGCGTGACAAAGCTCATCTCAAGGTCGAGCTGATAGAAATCTGTAGGTGAGCGATCCGCACGTGGATCTTCATCGCGGAAACACGGTGCAATCTGGAAGTATTTGTCAAAGCCAGAAACCATCAACAATTGTTTGAATTGCTGAGGAGCCTGCGGCAAAGCGTAAAACTTGCCTGGGTGCAGACGTGAAGGCACCAAGAAATCTCGTGCACCCTCAGGTGAAGACGCTGTGATGATCGGCGTTTGGAATTCTTTGAAGCTCTTATCCCACATGCGTTTGCGGATCGATGTAACGACATCAGACCGCATAATCATGTTCTTCTGCATCTTCTCGCGACGCAGATCGAGGTAGCGGTATTTCAGGCGTGTTTCTTCTGGATATTCTTGATCACCAAAAACCATGAGCGGCAATTCAGATGATGCGCCCAAGACTTCAAGGTCACGCACAAACACTTCGATTTCGCCCGTTGGGATCTTGGCATTCACCAACTCAGCATCACGCGCCTTAACTGTACCGTCGATACGGATGCACCATTCAGACCGTACCTTTTCAAGCTCAGCAAATACCGGACTATCTGGATCGCACAACACTTGGGTGATCCCGTAGTGATCGCGAAGGTCGATAAACAAAATGCCACCGTGGTCGCGGACGCGGTGAACCCAGCCGGAAAGGCGGATGTTATCACCAACATTAAGGGCTGTCAGGTCTGCGCAGGTATGGCTACGATATTCGTGCATGGGATGGTCCCCTCTGTGGGCGAAAAACTTTGGGCAGGTACACCGCTCAGAGGCTCAGAAGTCAAGACGAATGGACTATACTGGCATCAAATAACGGCTAAATATGATCCAATTCCTCAAGAATGACCTCCCTTAACAGCATGTAGCCGCACTCTTAGAGTGCTACACCTATCTCCTACGGTGTGGGGTTCACCCAGTTTTCATTCACATTCAAACCCGCGGGAGTATTCCCCACACTCATTTTTCGAAAGCCAGTGAACGCTTTATGTCGTTGAAAGCAACTGCTGCGCCCTTGCGAAATCAGAAGAGATTAAGACCCCGCGAGGTTCTGACCTGCGCCCCTAAAACTCCT
>DLQI01000070.1:0-605 GCA_002478745.1 Rhodobacteraceae bacterium UBA7436
GTGAACATCTCCCTCGATACATTGGACGAGAAGAAATTCGCAGACATCACCCGCTGGGGCCGCCTGCCCCAAGTGCTGCGCGGCGTCGATGCCGCCCTCAAGGCTGGGCTAAAGGTCAAGATCAACGCGGTGGCCCTAAAAGGCTTTAACGAACCCGAACTGCCGCAAATCACTGAGTGGTGTGCAGAACTGGGCATGGACCTGACGTGGATCGAAGTTATGCCAATGGGTGACATCGGGAACGAGGATCGCCTAAGCCAATATTGGTCCCTCAAGGATGTTCAGGCAAAATACAGCGAACATTACACCGTGACAGAACTGGCCGAACGCACAGGCGGCCCTGCTCGTTACGTACGCCTTGAGGAAACAGGGCAAAAGATCGGGTTCATCACCCCACTCAGCCACAATTTCTGCGAAAGCTGCAACCGCGTGCGCCTGACCTGTACCGGCGAAATCTATCTGTGCTTGGGCCAAGAAGACATGGCAGACCTGCGCGCCCCCTTGCGCGCCCATCCAGATGACAATGGGCCACTAGAGGACGCCATCCGCGCCTCAATCGCGATGAAGCCAAAAGGGCATGATTTCGATTACTCACGCCAACAACT
>DLQI01000070.1:677-7008 GCA_002478745.1 Rhodobacteraceae bacterium UBA7436
TTGAGGGCTGGGTTATGTCGGAAATTAATTAAAAACGAGTTTGATCAGCAAGAGCACGTTCGAATTCGTTTTTCAGCCAAACCTCAACATCCTCATACGATCGCAGCACTTGCTTTACATTTAACTTATCAACCACTCGCACCTTACCGTCTATTTCCATATAATGGATTGAGTTTAGTTCATCTGTACCTTTTCCCCCTTCGGTACCAACGCCAATAATAAATACGTCATTGTCGATGCCCTCCGGAAACTCATAGGTATTAGCGTCGCTGATATCAAAAGTAGAACAACCAAGTGGAATTTCTTCTGGATCTTCATAGGTATTTAACAACCCATAAATTGCGAATTTTAAAGATCCAATTCTCAAACCGTTACACAAGCTATATAGTCTACTAATGTACTCAGATTTTACAGGTTTTGCGAAATCGACAACCAGCTGTAATCTTCTTCCTTCTAAAGGAGCGTTTATCTTTATTTCATACGCCATAGGAGCAATATCAACACGCCGAATGGCTCTCCAACCCGAGATATCTGTTTCAAGATCATCCCATCGACCCAGCTCTAATAGGGTTTGAATTTCATTTGTTGTTTTGGGCATTTAAGTGAACATGCCTAAGACATATCCACTCCAACTTTTAATCCCCATCACCCCGCAGGCATCCGTTCTTCAACAATGCCTGACCACCAGCTGCATCCAGCCGGAATAGCAGCGTCATCAAAGTTGTATTCTGGGTGGTGCACCGATGCGGTGTCGCCATTTCCAACCAAGATGTAGGCCCCTGGGCGTTCCTCAAGCAGATAGGCAAAGTCTTCGCCGCCCATCACCAATGGCGCATCTGCACATGATCCTGAAATCTTCGTGGCCACGGAGGCTGCAAATTCGGTTTGTTCTGGGTGGTTCACCATGCAGGGATAGCCAAGGTAATATTTCACTTCTGCCTTTGCCCCGAATGTTTCGGACACGGATTTGGCGATGGCGGTCAGGCGTTGTTCGGCCAAGGCACGCATGTCCTTGGACATGGTGCGTACGGTCCCTTTCATGTGCGTGCGCTGCGCGATCACGTTAAACGCCTTGGATGAGCTTTCGATCGAAGTGACAGAAACCACCAATTGATCCACAGGATCGGCATTGCGGCTAGAAATTGATTGCAGCGCACTCACCGTGTGTGCCGCAACGACGATGCTGTCCACGGTTTCATGGGGCTTGGCCGCGTGGCCGCCTTTGCCCTCTACGATGATCTCAAACTGATCGGTCGCTGCGAAAAACGGGCCGGATCGGATGGCAAAATCCCCCACAGGCATCCCCGGCCAGTTGTGCATGCCATAGACCTCTTGGATGTTCCAACGGTCCATCATGCCATCATCACACATCTCTTTGCCGCCACCGCCGCCTTCTTCTGCGGGTTGGAAAATGACCACTGTGGTGCCGTCAAAATTGCGGGTCTCGCAAAGATATTGCGCAGCGCCCAACAACATGGCGGTGTGACCGTCATGGCCACAAGCATGCATCGCGTTGTCGGTCTTTGATGCGTACTCAAGCCCTGTTTGTTCATGGATTGGCAGTGCATCCATATCTGCGCGCAGGCCAATCACTTTGCCAGAGGCGGTTGAGTTGCCCTTGATCACACCCACAACACCCGTGCGCCCGATACCTTCAACCACTTCGTCACATCCAAAGGCACGCAATTTCTCAGCGACCAAGGCGCTGGTGCGGTGTGTTTCAAACAAGATTTCAGGGTTTTGATGGATATCGCGACGCCATGCAGTGATGTCGTCGTGCAATTCGGCAAATCTGTTTTTTACGGGCATGTGGGTCTTCCTTATGAAGTCTGATAGGGCGTCCGCGAAAGGCGTTAAGTGGTCAAGGGCATGCGACGTTCAACCATCTCAGCGTACCAACTGCATCCTGCAGGGATCGCGTCGTCGTTAAAGTTATATTCTGGGTGATGGACGGTTGCCCCGTCCCCGTTGCCTACCATGATATATGCACCTGGGCGCTCTTCCAACATATAGGCAAAGTCTTCGGCGGCCATAATTGGCGGTGTGTTGCTGTCCACCGATCCTGCAACCGCGAGGGCCGCATCGCTGGCATAATCTGTGTTGGCGTCTGTGTTCACGGTCACAGGGTAGCCGCGTTTGTACTCCAATTCGGCCACGCAATCATGGGCCTGCGCCGTGAGGTTCACAATCTGGGTGATCTTTTCCTCAACGATGTCGCGTACCTTTGGATCAAGGGTACGCACGGTGCCGTTCATTTTCACCACTTGCGGGATGATGTTATGCGCCTCTGTGTCAGAATGCAGGGAACAGACGGACACTACCACGTTCTCAAGCGGATCAATCACGCGCGATGCCACGGATTGCAACGCTAGGATGACATGGGCCGAAGCCACGTTTGGATCAACCGCCTCATGTGGGGCCGCAGCATGGCCACCACGTCCTGTGATTGTCAGGTAAAACTCATCCGCAGCCGCCAACAATGGGCCAGAGCGGATCGCAAATTCACCCACAGGAAAGAACGGCATATTGTGCATGCCATAGACCTCATCAATGCCCCAACGCTCCATCAGGCCGTCCTTGCACATCTCAAGGCCACCGCCGCCGCCCTCTTCCGCAGGTTGGAAGATCATCACCGCTGTTCCGTCAAAATTGCGGGTCTCTGCCAAATACTGCGCAGCGCCCAGCAACATCGCCGTATGACCGTCATGGCCACAGGCATGCATCTTGCCGGGGATCGTGCTGGCGTATTCCAGCCCCGTTTGTTCATGGATCGGCAGCGCATCCATGTCAGCGCGCAGGCCAATCACCCGACCTGAAGTATCGGTGCGACCCTTGATAACAGCCACAACACCCGTCTGACCGATTCCGGTAGTGATGTCGGTTATGCCGAATTCACGCAGGCGTTCTTCGACGAATTTAGCAGTATTATGCACATCAAAGCCCAATTCAGGGTGCATGTGCAAATGACGGCGCCATCCTGTGATTTCAGCGTGGGTTTCGGCAAATCTGTTTTTAATCGGCATGTGGTCACCTTTTAACTATATGGCAGGGCCTAACCGCATTTTGCTGCCATCGCTAAAGCGGCTTAAGCGGAATCTCGTTAGATCATGACCCACATCTTCGCCAGTTGCCAGTGCGGCAAGTATGCGCCCTGCCCCCGGCCCAATTCCAAAACCATGGCCACTGAACCCCGTGCCCAGTGTCAAACCTGGCAAGGCTGCAACGCGGTCCATCACGGGAATGATGTCAGGCATGGTATCAATCATCCCTGCCCATGCTGATTTAAGGCGCACAGTCCCAATATGGGGAAACATTGCCTCAAACCGCGCACATAGGTCGTGGATCTTTTTCGGGTTCGGATCAGGGTTCAACACACGCATCGCCTCAAACGGGCTAACCGCATCAGGGGCCCATTTGCGCGGTGTGCTCCATGCATCAGGAAACCCCTTTGGCGCTGCAGGGCTAAGGCGCACACCAAAAGGATCATGGCGCAATTGCGCAAGGTATTTAGGCAATGAACGAAAAGCGTCAGGACCAACAAACAACTCAATGAACCCGCCAGAGGCAAGGGAATACCCGCCATCCACACGGGGCCGCCACGCCAGATCACGATCGGCAACGCCACCCATTTGCACAACAGGCAACGGGTCAGTTGCCGCCACCGTGGCACGCACGCTCAGTTGGGGGATGGAAACCCCCATATTGCGCAAAAACAATGAAGACCACGCGCCCCCAGCCAAAACAACCTCTGGCGCATTGATCAGGCCCGCTTCGGTTACAACGCCAGTCACACGTCCCGCCGTCATATCCAGCGCACGCACCGCACAGTTTTCAACAATTGTGGCGCCTGCACGTGCAGCGATGCCCGCCAACGCAGGCACAGCAACCCATGGTTCAGCCCGCATATCGCAGGGGGTATGAATACCCCCAACATGATTGCCCCTGATATTTGGCAACAGCTCTGAAACACCCGCCGTCGTCAACATGCGGCTATCAAGGTCATGCGCTTTGGCATGCTCCAACCATTCGCGGTAACCCTGCATCTGCGCCTCAGTATGGGCCAGATAGGTCACACCACCTTGGGTCAGGCCAATATCAACATTGGTTTTGGCCGCCAGTTCACGCCAAATATTTTGCGCTTCAGCCATAATCGGAATTTCATCTGGATCACGCCCCTGCTGGCGGATCCAGCCCCAGTTGCGGCTGGATTGCTCGCCCGCGATACGGCCCTTTTCCAGCAGGACAACGCGCTTACCAGCCTCAGCCAGAAACAGCGCGGTGCACACACCGATGACGCCACCACCAATAACCACAACATCCGCCGCGCTAGGTGGCGGACCTGCATATGTGATTGGAGTAGACAAAGAGATCGGAAACGGAGTCATAAGAAAACCCTAAGCACTGCGGCTATGCCAATTTCTTAAGCAAATCGCGCATGAATTGATGGCCTGCGTTAAACTGGGCCACCTCAATAAACTCATTTGGCTGATGGGCCTGTGCAATATCACCGGGGCCACAGACAACAGCGGAATAACCCGCCGCCTGAAACTGTCCTGCCTCAGTGCCATAACTGACAACATGACTGGCATTATCACCCGTGATAACACGGGCCAATGTTTCAGCTGCCCCATCCGTTTCGGGCAACAACGGCGGCACCGCGAATTTAGGCGTTAGTTTAATATCCGCCTCAGGGTGGATCACCTGCATCGCGGCCTTCACCTCGTTCACCTTGGCAAAATACATTGCATCCAATGCAACGGGATCATCCCCCGGCACGGCGCGGTAGCCCATATTAAAATGGCAATCCTTGGCCGTGATGTTATCGGCCGTGCCACCCTCAATCGTGCCCACGTGCCACGTGGTATAGGGTGGATCGAACATCGCAGCCATTGGTGCAGGCGTCGCGGCCGCATTGGCCTCGTTCTGTTCATTCGCCCACTGGATCAGGCGCGCCGCTTCATGGATCGCGCTTACCCCTTGGTAATAGATCGACGAATGTACCTCGAACCCAATCATATGGGTCATATAAGCGTTGCCACCCTTATGGCCGGTCACGGCTTTCATCATGGATGGTTCGCCCACAATGACAACATCGCCCTTGGGCAGCACGCCTTGCATCGCCTCAATCATCGGCGGCGCACCGGTACAGCCAACTTCCTCGTCAAAGCTAAGCGCGATCTGAAGGGGGCGTGAAATATCAGCGTAATGCGCCTCGACCAAGGCCCAGATTGCCAATGCGTCAAAGCCCTTCATGTCACAGGTGCCACGACCATAGTACTTGCCGTCTTTCTCAACTACTTCCCACGGGTCCGTGTCCCACGGTTGACCGTCAACAGGCACAACATCGGTGTGCCCAGACAGCACAACAGCGCCCTCCACATCAGGGCCAACATGGGCAAACAACGCCGCCTTGTGGGGCTGATCAGGATCGGGCCAAACATGCGAGGTGATACCATGCGAGGTCAGATAGGTCTCAACCCACTCGATCAACGGCAGGTTGCTGTCACGGCTGACCGTCGGAAAGGCGATCAACTTGGTCATCAATTCGAGCGGGGTTAGACGCTGGGCCATACGGCACTCCTGCTAAGTTTAGTCATCGGTTTAATGTATCGCTTCGCCGAAGAGTATAAGAGTACAATCCTCATCCGCGACATGAAATTCGCGGTGGCCGTAGGCTTGGTCAAATGGTGCTCTGACTCTTCCATCGGGTAGATTGGCCAATTCTGGCTGCATCGTTTCGTACATCTTATCAAGGTCAGTGACATCAATGTAAAATGATACTTGGCGTTCAGGATGGGTGAGATCGACATCCGCGTCTCCCTTCACCAAGCGCACTGAGACAGTGTCACGAGATAGGTATGCGTAGTTGTCCAACCTTGCCCCAACTGAGAAACCCAGAACATCGCGGTAAAAGTCAATTTGCTTTGTCAAAGACGTACAGGGCACGAAGGGTGTGATTTGCGTCAGTGGCATGGAACGTGCTCAATACCCACTGTCTGTCACCAACACCTTATGGCCCGGCCCAACTTCGCGATACACCGATGGTTCGGCCACATAGGTCGCTGTGTGGATGGGTGACGGGATGGGTTTAAAGTTTAAATCCTTCTCATCCTTACGTTTGCGCGGATCAGCGATAGGCACCGCCTTCATCAAAGCTTGCGTGTATGGATGCTGCGGGTTTTCAAATACGGCAGAGCGTGGTCCCATTTCAACAATACGGCCCAAATACATAACACCCACATTGTGGCTGACGCGCTCAACAACGGCCATGTCGTGTGAGATGAACAAGAACGACAGGTCCAGTTCGGCCTGCAATTCCATCATCAGATTC
>DLQI01000059.1 GCA_002478745.1 Rhodobacteraceae bacterium UBA7436
GGAGGAGACTTGGGGCTCAGGTCATTTCCTAAATGGCAAAAATCGCCTACATACTATTATGTCACAAAGACCCTGAGGCTATTATTAAGCAGGCTCAGCGTTTAACTGCGACTGGCGACTACATATCCATCCACTTTGACGCGAGCGCGAACCCCAAATTTTTCAAACAAATCAAAGACGCCTTGGCTGAAAACGACAACGTCACGTACGCACATAAACGTATCAAGTGTGGATGGGGCGAATGGACATTGGTCCAAGCAACCCTTTACGCGTTGGAATCCGCCGTCAGTTCTTTTCCTCGGGCGACCCACTTTTATATGCTGTCAGGCGACTGCATGCCGGTAAAGTCTGCGGAGTACATCCATAGCTTTCTTGATGATAACGATGCTGATTTCATCGAGAGTTTTGACTACTTTGAAAGCGACTGGATCAAGACTGGCATGAAAGAAGAGCGGCTGATTTATCGCCATTTCTTTAACGAGCGCACCCAAAAGTGGCGTTTTAACACCAGCTTTCGTTTGCAACAGCGCCTTGGCCTGACCCGCAAAATCCCCGATGATATTCAGGTGCAGATTGGCAGCCAGTGGTGGTGTTTGCGTAGACGTACTGTGGAGTGGGTTCTGGAATTTACCCGTCAGCGCAAAGATGTGATGCGTTTCTTTCGAACCACGTGGATCCCCGACGAGACATTTTTTCAAACGCTCGTTCGCCATGTTGTGCCCGAAAATGAAATCCGCACACGGACTTTGACCTTTCTCCTGTTCTCAGACTACGGCATGCCGATTACGTTTTATTACGACCAGTACGATTTATTACTGTCGCAAGATTTTTTATTCGCCCGCAAAATCAGCCCTGAAGCCGAAAGCCTGAAACGCCGTCTTGGCCTGCTGTATGCCGCCGAGGGTCTCCGCTTTGACATCTCAAACGAAGGTTGGGAGCTATTCAAATTCCTATCGGGACGTGGCCGCATTGGCCGACGGTTTTCGACCCGATTTTGGGAGACGGAAAGTACATTGGGCCGCGAACGCGAGCTGACCATTTTGGTTTGCAAAAAATGGCACGTTGCAAAGCGGGTTCTTGAGCGCATTCGCCAAGTGACCAATATTCCCGCCATCGAATACTTGTTCAGCGAAGAGAACACCCCCTTGCCAGACTTGGGTGGCATTCAGAAGACACTGGGCAAACGTCATCGTCACCGTCGTGCTTTGATGCGGATGTTGTTTGATTACTACGAGACCGATCGTTTGGTGGTTTGTATGGACCCTGGCGATATTGATCTATTGCGAGACTTCGAAAGTGACCGCTCCAAAACCCGTATTCTGGAAATCCAATGCGACTTCACGGAAGATTACATGATCGGGCACGCCATGCGGGTTGGTTTGGCGGGCGACCATACATCCAACGAGACGCTAGAGCGTTTGTTGCCAACCATCCGTAACGACATCAACTTTGAAAGCGATGCTTTGCGCGACGCCGAATTCGAGAGACTACATCGTATGCGCCAGTCCTCTTCAATCGAGGCGAACGCGCAGGAGTTGGCAAATTTGCTCACAATCTCGATTGATAATGCGCGAAAAATTGTCGAAGCAGATTACATCTTCTCCGACTAATCTTTGCCTACTTAGCGCGCCATGAATTCAGCCAGCCCTTTAGACGGCCATGGCCACCCTCAACCGCATCACCTGCGGCCTCCCAGTTGTCTTGAATTTCCTCAAGTGTGGGATCAATCCGCGCCATGCGGAAACGACGCCAGCGGACAAAGATGAAATAGCTGACAGCAGCGAACAGCGTCAAAATCAGGATGTTCAGGATCGGCCAACCCTTGGATGCATTCGGCCCATCGACCACTTTCACAGAAATCGCATTTGGGAAGATCGACAGAAATTCATTGCGCCAGCCATAATGTTTAATCATCGCATACTGCGGTGCCTCAGCCGCTGATTTCAGATCGCTGGCTTCGGCCTGCAGGTTCGTTGTGTCGAACTTGAAATACGGTGGCCAACCCCATCCTGTATCCTCATTGCGATACACCATCACTTCACCGTTTTTGGCCAGCTTGGTCTGGATAAAAAAGATATCGCGGTTCACAGCTGTGCCCGCATTGCCCGTATCGGCAGAGGCCCAGAAGATCGAATTCTCACCGAAATCAATCCGCTTTTCATAGGTATCGGTAATCCGCACGATGTCCTTTTGGGGCAGCGTGTAATGAAAGAACGCAGCAACAAACGTCCAGAATGCGATGATCAGGAACCACTTGATATAGGTCATGTCTGTGCCCCCTTAGGCAAAATTCGTAAGATAAATGATGACGGCAACCAGCACCGTCGGAATGATATAAACACCCAAGATCAGTTTACGACGCACAGAGCCATCGTATTGTTCAAGGCCCTCTCGAATATAGTCATCGCGATCACCGCCCTTTGCGGCATCGTCCATCTGCTCAAGGATCCACTGCGCCTTCAACTTACCACGACGCACAGCGCGGGAATAGAACGACAGGCACACATAAACGATCGTCAATACGATAAAGCCCATAACCAACAAGCGTGCGAGTGCAAACATCTAACGTCTCCTAACAGCGCCCCAAGGGCCAACACGTGCGATCAAATCTTCCTTCGCTTGATCGGTGTCCATTTCCATACTGGCCTCATGGCCAAACAGTGCAGCACGCGCACCCGCCTTGTCCACTTGGTACTCGCGCTCAAGGAAACGCGCAACATAGTCTTTTTTCGTCTCGGGCCAGCCTGCGTAAGTCGTGTAAAACAGCTCCTTATGGCAGATGAACAACTGGCGAACACATGAACACTAGAACCATCATTCCACCTGAAAGTTCAAATCCATAAATCAGTACAAACAGCACAGGGATTAGACAAAGGGAAACCAAAAACCACTCAGTCCAATTCTTCGGATTACGCAACAAGGGAAGGCGTGGAAACTTACCCGCCATACTGATTGCTATCATGCTTCTCAATGATCTTCGCAAACCGCCGCGCAAAGCGTTCGTCTGCTTTTGCCTTCTGCTCTAGCACATCACGGGCAAAGACCATGTGGTCCTCGTGGGCTTCCATCATCTCGGCCATGCGTTTGTTGGTGGCGGCACCGATGCCAGCCATCGCTGCCTGCGCCTCTTGATCTGTTTGCACGCCGATCTCGTTGATGCGGTGCGCGACGTCTTGTTGTTGCGCGGTTTTCAGCGATTTGGTCAGTGCGTCATACAGGACCACACGTTGTTTGGTGTCTGTTTGCAACTTGTTGATCAGCACCATTTGCGTTGCCGCTTGGTTTTGCAGTGAATCGATCCACGTCTTGCCTTTTTCGATGTAACGCTCAAGCGTTTGAGAGTTAGCCAGCTTAACCTGTTCGTCCTGAACCATCGCGTTGTAGTCAGAGTTTAGGGCGGCCAATTCCGTCTCCAACTTGGTGCGTTTCGCGGCATCTTGTTCCGAGGCAATCTTGTTCTCGACCGTGATAATCTTTGGATCCATCGCCTGAATGTTCGCCTGCAACGTGGTCAATTCTTGAACCACCGCTTCGCGTTCATCCAGCGTAGATGTCAGGTTGCTTTCAACCTTCACCTTTTGATCTTCCAGCATTTCCAACTGACCTGTCAGCAATTGAACAATCACGTCTGATTTTGAAATCAGGTCCTGCAATGTGTCGTCGATCGAGGCAGAGCGCACACGCTCTTGGCGCATGCTGTCTGATTTCGCGCCAGCAAAGATACCAACGAAACTCTCCCAACCGGTCTTGTTGCGCATCTCGTCAAAGTCTTTGGAGAAGCCGGATGTCACGTCATCAAGCCCCATAATCAGCTCAGCGATATTGGCGTTCATCACGTCGGTGTGCGCGTGAACGTCCTCAAGGGATGCGTTTTCGATGTCGATCATCGCATCATCGCCGACCTTCAGTTTTGCACGGGCGGTTTCGATCCGTCCGGTAAGTTCAGCGATTTTGGTTTGGGCCTCAGCCACTTGTGATTGGGATTCACGCACCTGCGCATCAAAATTTGGCATTAAATTCTCCGATCGTTCAAAAGCTTAAAAACAATATAAGCAATGTAATGCGCATTTACATTACCCAACCCTAGATTTCATTCACACCGTTGCAAAATCAATGTGGCATTGAAAGGGTCATGACTTATCCCGCAGTCAGAACTGACAACATTTCGCTATTCGGATCGGCCAAATCATCGATCACATCGAAATGGTGCTTGCCCTGCGCCACAACCTGATCGCATTGCCACGCATTCGCCAACCACATTGCCTGATCTATGAAAGCAGGCCGTTCGTCGCTGCCCACCCAAACCGTTACTTTGGTTTGTGGGGCGGGTTGTAATATCGGGCTTTCGGCACGTGCCATACCGACATCCAGCTGGAAATCTTCGTTCATGTCCGTCCGGCACAGCGGCTCCAAATCACTGAGGGGCGAAATGGGCACCACATGCTGCAACCGGTCCACCACTGCCGCGGGCAACATTCCCGGTGCGACCATCCGCGCCACCAGATGACCGCCAGCAGAATGCCCCGCTAAACTGATCGACCCCTGTGTGCGTCCTGCAATATGCTGGACCGCGAGGGCGATTTGTTGCGTGATCGTTGCGATCCCAACCTGTGGGCACAGATCATAAGACGGCATCGCAACCGCCCATCCCCGCGCCAGAGCACCCTTGGCAAGGAACGACCAAGTCTCCCGATCAAACATCCGCCAATAGCCACCGTGCACAAAAATCAACGTTCCCTTAGCTATGTGATCAGGTTGGAAAAAATCATAGGTCTGACGTGGTGAGGGGCCGTAGGAAACACCCAGTTCCGCCTGCTCCCCTAACGCTTCTCGAAGTGCCTTTGACGCGGAATCCCAGCGTGGTGGGTACAGTGCGGCCCCGTCTATGTAGGCACCGTTCGCGTATGCGTCACTTAGATCAGTCATAGCACTCTCATCAATTCGTCTGGACAAGAGCCACATTAGTTGCTTTCCCTGTTCACGCAATCTCTGGAGAACATAAAATGCTGGAAACAACAACGAACCTGAAGACAATGCTAGCCGATCCTACCCTGCTTGAGACCCGCGCTTATGTGGGAGGTGAATGGATTGGCGGAGACAAAGGTACGTTTGACGTGACCAATCCAGCCCGTGGCGATGTAATTGCCCAAGTTGCAGACCTAAGCCGCGAACAAGTTGGCGTTGCCATTGCCAAAGCAGAAGTCGCGCAAAAGGAATGGACCAAATGGTCCGCCAAGGAACGCAGCGCAGTTATGCGCACGTGGTTCAATCTGATGATGGAAAATCAAGATGACCTTGGCATTATCCTAACCGCTGAAATGGGCAAACCATTAGCCGAAGCCAAAGGCGAAATCGCATACGGTGCATCCTTTGTTGAGTTCTTTGCCGAAGAGGCAAAACGCATTTACGGCGAAACCATCCCGGGTCACCAGCGCGACAAACGCATTACAGTTTTGAAGCAACCCATCGGCGTTGCTGCATCCATCACACCGTGGAATTTCCCGAATGCAATGATCACGCGCAAGGCCGCCCCAGCCCTTGCCGCTGGATGTGCATTCATCGCACGCCCTGCCGAGTTAACGCCATTGTCTGCCACCGCAATTGCGGTGCTTGCAGAGCGCGCGGGCTTCCCCGCCGGTGTGTTCCAAGTGGTCACCACATCTGACGCACCAAGCACCGGACAAGAGTTCTGCGAGAACCCGATTGTGCGCAAATTGACCTTTACAGGGTCTACCGCCGTTGGCCGCATCCTTTTGGCCCAAGCAGCCGATCAGGTTATGAAATGCTCGATGGAGTTGGGT
>DLQI01000155.1:0-8712 GCA_002478745.1 Rhodobacteraceae bacterium UBA7436
GTGATCAACAAGATTTCCCTTGCCACCCAGCTCTGAAACAAAAACATCATAACGCAATCGCTGCGCCGAGCGAAGATCTTCATTGCTTGAAGCAATAGAAGTACGAAACCGGGGAGATGAGTCTTGTTTCACGCTGTTGTCCCGACATCTCGATTTACTTCAAATTTTGTCAAATCTGTTAACCCATAAGTAATCAAAGTGATCTAAAGTTGAGGTCAAATGCTGTCATCAAAAACAGGAACCAATGCGATCCGAGTGCTATCAATTACAATTTTGCCTTCGTTGCGGAAGTTCACTGTTAAGCGGCTGCTGATATTGCTTTGAACCTGCCCTGTGCCCCAATCTTTGTGGTCGGGATGGCGAACCAACATACCTGGAGCCAAAATGGCGTTTAGGTCTTCCATTTCACTATCTCCGTTTAGGAACCCAATCAATGGCCCAAAATGATCTTGATTTAGCTGCGTTGGTGAGTAGCCGGATTTGTCATGACCTCATATCCCCTATTGGCGCCATCAACAATGGTTTGGAGTTGCTGAATATGTCTGGAGCTTCGCCGGTTGGTCCAGAAATGCAGCTGATTTGCGACAGTGTTAAAAGTGCTAGCGCGCGTATTCGCTTTTTCAGGATTGCCTTTGGTGCCGCCTCTGACGATCCAGTGGTTCGCAACGAGGTTACATCGATCCTAACGGAAATGTTTGATGGTGGGCGCCTTGCTGTCGAATGGGGACCCGTGGATGTACAAACACGAAAAGCGGTACGTTGCGCGTTTCTTACAATCTTGTGTTTAGAAACGGCCATGCCATTCGGTGGGCAGATCAGGGTTTCTAGCAGCCGATCTTCGTGGGAAATTGTTGGAAAGTCGGACAAATTTTCTAATATTGATGTTCTTTGGAATGAAAGTTCATTGTCTAACACATCGGTAAAGATGTCTCCAACACATGTACAGTTTTCAATGTCAAGAACTGCAGCCAACGACGAAGACTTAGACCTTCGTCTTAAGCGCTCGCCAAAAGAAATTTCAATCCTGTTCTAGATGCCTTATGCCCTTGTGGTGCCGTCGCCCACGACCAAGTATTTGAAACTGGTCAACTGGGTTGCCCCAACTGGCCCGCGCGCGTGCATTTTACCGGTTGCGATCCCAATCTCTGCGCCCATGCCAAATTCACCGCCATCTGCAAACTGGGTGGATGTGTTGTGCATCAGGATGGCACTGTCCAAGCGTTGCATAAAGTGATCTGCTGTTTCCTGGTCTTCAGTCAAAATACAATCGGTATGCTGCGATCCATATATTCGGATATGCTCAATCGCTTCGTCAACACCGTCCACGACCTTAGCAGCGATGATCATATCAAGGTACTCTGTGCCCCAATCATCTTCGTTGGCAATTAAGGTGCCTTGAACGTTTGATAGCTGGCTGTCCGCTCGCACTTCGACACCTGCATCGACCAAACGACCCAAAACATCGCTCCCAATTGTTTTAGCAATGTTCTTGTGGATCAACAGACACTCTGCCGCACCACAGATACCTGTGCGCCTGGTTTTCGCATTCAGAACGACGCGCATGACTTTTTCTGGGTCAGCATGTTCATCTACGTAGATGTGCACAATTCCTTCGAGGTGAGCAAAAACGGGTACTCGGGCTTCACGTTGCACCAAGCCGACTAGACCTTTGCCACCGCGTGGGACGATTACATCTATTGTCTCGGTCATCTTTAGCATTTCTGACACAGCTGCGCGGTCGCGGGTTGGGACCAGTTGAATTGCATCTTCCGGCAGGCCCGCATCGCGCAATCCCTTCACCAAACAAGCATGTATTGCTTGCGAAGAATGGAAACTCTCCGAACCACCACGTAGAATAACTGCATTTCCAGCTTTGAGGCAAAGTGCACCGGCATCTGCGGTCACGTTTGGCCGGCTCTCGTAAATTACGCCAATTACACCCAAGGGCGTACGAACACGGCGGATGTTAATACCAGTAGGTCGTGTCCATTCTGAGATTACCTCACCAACAGGGTCCGCTTGTTCTGCGATGTTGCGCAGACCATCAACGATGGACTGAATACGCTCTTCATCCAGCATCAAACGGTCCATCATCGCATCGGACAGCCCTTTGTCGTGACCAAAAATGAGGTCTTTTGCATTTGCCTCGATAATTTGACTGCGGTTTTTCCAAACATTTTCAGCGGCACCGATTAGGGCCGCATGCTTGCGCTCTGCGCTCGCAAAACCCAGTTGATGTGACGCGTTTTTGGCGCGTTGGCCGATGTCTTGCACCAAGTCGGTGATTGAATTCGTGTTTGTCATCGTCCCTATCCTTTTGCGAACAGTCGTTCCGTTCTGAAAGCTGTTTTTCCCTAACGGGCCATGTCGTCACGATGGATCAGAGTAGCGCGGCCACGGTAACCAAGCAGACGCTCGATCTCCTGGCTTTTATGGCCTTTGATTGTGATTGCTTCATCCGCTGTATATCTAACCAACCCAATACCAAGGTGATTGCCGTTTGGTCCCACAAACGAAACGGGATCGCCGCGACCAAATTCACCCTCAACAGAGATGACACCCGCCGGAAGAAGACTTTTGCCATTGCTCAACGCATTCGTGGCACCTGCGTCTAAAGTTAAGATACCCAGTGGTTTCATCGCACCGATCCAGCGTTTGCGTGCATCTTGTGGGTCTAGAGTGGCGGTAAACCAAGTTGCTGCAGCTCCGTCTTCTAGAGCTCTGAGTGGACGTAACGCTGAACCTTCGCAAATCGCCATGGCGCAGCCTGCAGATGTTGCGGTTTTTGCCGCCATAACCTTGGTTTTCATGCCCCCTTTGGACAACCCCGATCCCGCATCACCCGCCATCGCTTCAATTTCAGGCGTAATGTCATTGATCACATCATACCGCGTTGCTGTCGGGTCTACTGCTGGATTAGCGGTATAAAAGCCATCGACATCCGATAACAAAACCAATTGATCTGCACCGATGGTTGCGGCAATTTGGGCCGCCAGTCGGTCATTGTCACCGAAACGAATTTCATCTGTAGCTACGGTATCGTTTTCATTTACGATCGGCATAGCATTCAACACTAGTAATTGCTCAAACGTGGCACGTGAGTTGAGGTATCGGCGGCGATCACGCGTATCTTCCAAGGTCATAAGGACCTGTGCGGTTGTGATCCCGTGCAATGCGAGTGCATCTTCGTAAGCCCGAGCCAATCGAATTTGGCCCACGGCGGCGGCGGCTTGGGATTGTTCTAACGCAAGCTCAGTGTTCGGAAGCCCAAGTGCGCCACGGCCAAGTGCAATGGAACCTGAGGATACAAGGACAACTTGCGTTCCCCCTGCCCTCAGCCATGCAACATCAGCAGCCAATCCATGTAGCCATTCGCTACGCAGATTGCCGGTTTCCCTATCTACCAACAAAGCTGAGCCGATTTTAACGACCAGCCGTTTTGCTTGAGTTAAGGACGCCACGATTCTTCCTCTTGCGCAGGTTGCTCACGCAGGCGATCCGCGTCGATTTCGTCGCGCAATTTCCGTAGAACTTCAGTTACACCCTCACGCGCGACACCGGACATAAGCATAACGGGACCACCGCTTGCCTCTTCGAGAGCTGCACGGGCTTCTGCACGCTGATCGTCATCCAAGGCATCTACCTTGTTTAGAACAGTTACGCGTTGCTTAGCCGCCAGTTTGCCGCCGTAGGCTTCAAGCTCTGTGATGATGGTATGATAATCTTCAGCAACTGTTTCCGATGTACCGTCAATCAGGTGCAACAAGACAGCACAACGTTCGACGTGTCCAAGGAACAGATCCCCAAGGCCACGACCTTCGGAAGCACCCTCAATCAAGCCTGGAATATCGGCGACAACAAATTCGCGACCATCTACACCGACAACACCCAAATTTGGGTGCAATGTAGTGAATGGGTAGTCCGCAATTTTTGGACGCGCGTTAGATGTCGCGGCCAAAAACGTGGATTTTCCTGCATTCGGCAGGCCTAACAGGCCAACATCCGCGATCAACTTTAGTCGAAGCCAAAGCGTACGTTCAACGCCTTCTTGGCCAGGGTTAGAGCGACGGGGCGCTTGGTTCGTTGCCGATTTAAAGTGTAAGTTACCAAAGCCACCGTTACCGCCACGGGCCAACTGAACCCGTTGGCCAACTTCGGTCAGGTCAGTGATGACCGTTTCTTGGTCTTCATCCAAAATTTCGGTCCCGACAGGAACCTTTAAAATAATGTCTTCGCCGTTCGCGCCTGTGCGCTGGCTGCCCATACCTGGAATGCCGCTTTTGGCAAAGAAGTGAGGCGCATAGCGGAAATCGATCAGAGTGTTGAGGCCTTCAACAGCCTCCGCCCAAACAGAACCACCACAGCCGCCGTCGCCACCATCAGGGCCACCGTACTCTAGGAATTTTTCACGACGGAAGCTTACGCAACCACCGCCTCCACCGCCGGAACGGACATATACTTTGCACAGATCAAGAAATTTCATATCGGCTTCCTAACCTGCACTTAGCGCAGGCTCAATCACTTAGTCAGGTAATCCTACGTCGTGATGTTCAGTTTTCGGGTGTATGTCCACGTGGGAACAGAACGATCCCGCGCAACGCTAAAGGTTTCTGCATCACCTAAGTATTCAAATCCACAATGGGTGAGAACTTTAGCTGAAGCAGGATTGTCTTGGAACACAGCACCAAACATCGTGGCATTTGCCATCGGATTTGCGTCAACCAGGGTTTGTACCGCCTCAGAGGCTAGTCCGGTGTTCCAGTAAGCAGGAGCGACCCAATAACCAACTTCAGATTGATTGCGGTCCATTCGTGTCAAAGAGATGAGCCCCATAACTTCTGCACCACCGGACTTAAGGCCGTCGATAACCCAAACATCTTCATCACGTTCGTGCGCAATGCAGCGGTTCACAAAAGCCTCTGTTGTGCCTGGTGGCAAAGGGTGTGGGATCGATGACGTCATACCTGCAACACGTTCATCTGATGCATAAAGTTCAATCAGACCCATATCCGAAACTCGCATTGGGCGTAGCTCAAAGCGATCAGTTTGAATGGTGCCTTGTGTTTTGATTTCGCTCATTTCCATCGTTATGTCCCTCCTCCGAACAGTACGAACAGCACAGATGCGACGGTTAATGCCGCAAGTGTATACATTAAATAGGGTTCCGCCGGAGTGCCTGCGAGTGTCTTGGCAATTCTATCCCCTGCGAGGGTCCAAAGTGGATGCATCAGCAATTGACAGGCCAATAAAACAGCCGCAATTATTGCCGTTGCTTCAAATGTAGATGTTCCAACGCCGACAAAGGCCGTAAACCCACCAACAATCATCGCCCACGCTTTTGGATTGAGCGGGTGAACGATCAAACCTGCTAAAAATCCCGGAGCTTTATCGCCGACTGATTTAGTTGAAAGGCGCATGTTTGCAACTTTCCAAGCTAACCAAATAATATAGGCGGCAGAGATATATTTCAGAGCTAGAAAAATAAGAGGGGCGCGCTCGGCCAGTTCCATCAATCCAAAGCCAATTGGCCAGATAATCAATTGTTTCCCGAAGGCTACGCCTAGCATGAATGGTAATGCCTGACGGAATCCATATCGTGCACCGGTCGCAAGCAACGCCATATTCGCAGGTCCGGGTGTCCCGACCTGTGAGGCCGCGAAAACGGCAAATGATGCGATTGCTACTGACACTTGTAATTACTCTCTAAAAGGAAAAAGGACCGGCGTTTCCGCCGATCCTTCGATTTTTTAAAACCTGTAAGGGTACGACTTATTCAGCTGCTTCCGCTGCCGGAAGTACCGAAATGAATTTACGGTTTTTAAGGCCGGTGCTGAAAGTCACGTGACCTTCAACTTTAGCGAAGATCGTGTGATCTTTGCCCATGCCAACGCCTTCAGACGGCCAGAACTTAGTTCCGCGCTGACGAACGATGATATTGCCTGGGATGACAGCTTCGCCGCCATATTTTTTCACGCCAAGACGACGACCTGCTGAGTCGCGACCGTTCCGGGATGAACCACCTGCTTTTTTATGTGCCATTTGGTCTCTCCTTAGCCTTTTGCCAGTTCTTTAGCCTGTGCGATCCAGTCTTCACGACCCACACGACCTTTGAACGACAGTTTCTCTTCGATAGCTTCTACATCAGCGTCAGTCCATGCTGCAACTTGTGCGAATGTTGTGATACCTGCAGCGTGAAGCTTTTTAACGATAACCGGACCAACACCAGAGATGTTAGAAAGGTCGTCAGCACCATCAGTCGCTTTTGCTGCTGCCTTTTTAGGAGCTGCCTTTTTCGCTGGGGCTTTTGGAGCCTCGGCTTTAGCGGCAACTGCTTTTGGTGCGGCAGAGCGTTTTTGATCTTTGTTTGCAGCAGGAGTGTTTGCATCGATGGCAGCCAAAGCTACTGCACCAACAGAACCAGCACCAACAGCAGCATCAACACCAGATTTATCAGCGCCAGAAGCAAGGATATCTGTGATACGAACCAAAGTCAGTTTTTGACGGTGGCCTTTAGTACGCTTGGAAGAGTGCTTACGACGACGCTTAACGAAGTTAATTGTCTTAACGCCTTTGATCTGGTCGATCACTTCGGCTTGTACACCAGCACCCGCAACGAGAGGTGCACCAACAGTGACTGTGTCACCACCAAGCATCAATACGTCGTTGAATTGGATTTTTTGGCCAGCAATTGCAGCAAGTTTCTCAACACGGAGCACGTCTCCAGATTGAACTTTATACTGCTTGCCGCCGGTTTTAAGGACCGCGAACATGGGTCATTCCTTTGTTTTACCGCGTCGTTTGGCACCTATTTACATAGGGTTTTGTGGGTTTAACCCCGCCTCAGACAGCGCATCCCGTTTGGGATGTTCATGAAAATAAGGCGCAATGCGCCCGTATGGAAGCTGCCAAATGCACTTGATTGGGCTGTATGTCAAGCATCATAGGCCTGTTTTGGCCACTATAAGTCAGACGCAACCATGTTTAGGGCAACAGCTCGGCCCAACGTATAAGATATATCACCGTACATTGCACCGAAGCCATCAAAAATAGCAGCATTCAATGCGCGCCCTGCCCTTGTTTTCATGAAATTGATTAGTTCAATCATTTCAGCCTCATCAAGCGATTGGTAGCTCAGTAAAAGATAACCCATCATCCATTTTACCGTATCCAAGCGTATTTCGTCTTCTTGTTCCCAAGTTTGTTCAATGACCTCTTGTTCCGATGCGTCAAAAGAACCTCCATCGACCAGACCAAGGTAAAACCGATAGTTAGACGTGAGTGCGGCCGTCACATTTCTTTCTATCAAGTCTCCTTCCTTAACTATCAGGTTCACTTGTAACAATGACTTTGGATCTTGAGCCAATGCGATTTGGTAATTGTCTTCAGCAATGTTCTTGATGTCATTATCAGTCATGGCGTTGCGAGCAGCAATTTCCAAATCAACAATCTTCGCCCCCAAGTTACCGCCATAAAACTGATTGATCTGGCGAAGTTGATTTTCAGGTATTGTTGCAATCTCTTTGCGGACAACCTCAGACATCAATTGCGTGTCGTAAATCGCGTCAATTTGATCTTCCCAAACAGCGCCGCCCTGCCCGTTCAACATCTCAGTGTTCAATGTCGCCGCGTATTTCAAGCCTTCCGTTCGCATAATATTGATCAGCTCAGACAGTTTGAGGTGATCCATAGTTAGGGTCACTTGGGCCTGTGCATTAGTTACAGTCGCGGACAGAAAAATTGCAACGAGGCTACCAAAAAATCGAACCATCAAAGGTCTTCGCTTGGCTGAAGTGTCGCCATTCTTACAGCCAGTTCCTCGAAACGATCTGCCATGATCGAAAATTGCACGGCATTCATTATGTCATATACCTTTTGCATTTTATAATTTTCCAAGGCGACGGTGTATTCTTCGACTTCAGCGTCCGAAAACGCCTGATAGGTATAAGCGGCCCCTGCCAATCCTGAGGCCTGAAGTGAAAGGCGCAATTCTGGCTCGTCATTGCGCATCATCTCGCGTAGGTCCGCCTCCTCCAGTCGCAATTCGATCACACCAGCGCCTGCTGCTGCCAAGAGAAATCTGACCTGAATTTCTTGAATCGCACGAATAGATGTGCCCGCAGCATCACTCGCTGCGTTCATGCGTTTTAAAAGTTCAACCCGCGGCGATCCGATGCGGATCAACCCATCAATAATCGCTTCGCCACTTTCTGACTTAAATTCATCGTCGTCGGAAAGGTGTGACGCATTTTCGACTTTTACCAACCGTTCACCCAACTCAGACGCATAAAAATCCGCCGCATGTTCCAAAAGATCATCGCTCAGTGCTTGGGACAACATATCTAATGCCATTTCGCGCATCCCTTCAGATGCAAAGACGTCATTCGCTATCAAGGTCCATTGATACCCGAAATCGTCGGCCTCCATACCCAGAATCATTGGTGCGCTTTTGGCGGACAGACGGATGCTGTCTAACGAGACATCAAAGCCCGTTACATTCAGGAACGCATCTACTTTGGTTTCTTCCGCCGCGGTGGCTCCAGAAGCCAAAAGATTGACGGCCAGGACCGTCGCAACAATCAAATTCGAAACAAGTCTTAGCGCGCGCATCTGGTTCTCCTGCCATTCCACTTGCTTTTAACTTAGGTATTATAACTCGAGCTGCAAATAAATTTAGCGTTATTTTTCTTTTGTAAGAAATCGGCAACAGAGGTC
>DLQI01000155.1:8888-106905 GCA_002478745.1 Rhodobacteraceae bacterium UBA7436
GCAGCACAGTCAAAGCGCTTAAAGTGCGCAAAGTCGACCATGACGAACTGGATGAAATTAAACGGATCGCTGCGCGTTCAATGACCCGCGCACACTAATTTCAGTCGAATGGGCTGTATGTTTCGCCCGCAATTGCGCCTTTGAAACCTAAAGCAACTACAAATTTTTCAGAGCTATCTGATCGCGAAGCTGGCGGTTTAAAGTTGTGCACCTTTGTAAACCGTTGCTTCAGTACTTTCTGCAAGTCGCCCTCAGCACCACCGGCCAAAACTTTCGCAACAAATGTGCCACCATCTTCGAGCACATCGAATGAAAAGTAGGCCGCAGCCTCGCATAGCGAAATAATCTTGAGGTGATCCGTTTGTTTGTGGCCTGAACTAGAGGCTGCCATGTCAGACATTACAACATCAGCCTTACCACCAAGCCATTCTTTGACTTGATCGTCAGCACCCTCGTCCATGAAATCCAAAACATGTAATTCGCAGCCTGCAATCGTATCCATTTCTTGCAGATCAATTCCTAGGATCGTACCAACTGCTTTACCAGATTTTTCGCCTAAAATATTGGAGCGTTTTACCGCAACTTGGCACCAGCCACCGGGGGCCGCGCCAAGGTCAACAATGCGTGCGCCGGGCACAAGGAAGCGAAACTTGTCATCAAGTTCCATAATCTTATAAGCCGCACGACCTCGGTAACCTTCGGCCTTGGCACGCTTCACATATGGATCGTTCAGTTGACGCTGCAACCAACGGGTCGAACTGTTAGAGCGCCCACGGGCCGTCTTTACCTTAACTTTAAGGTCACGTTGTCCACGGCCAGATGTGTTCTTGCCTGTTGGGGTTTTACCCCCACCGTTTGGTCCAGGTGTTTTTGCCATAATTTATAGTGCTCCGCGTTCTAATACGCCATCGGCGCTCATTTGTGCGTATAACAGGCCTTCGCGCAAACCGCGATCCGCAACTGACAACCTGTCAGTAGGCCAACAGCGCATTAACGCCTGAAGGATAGCAGCGCCAGACATAATCAAAGCCTGACGATCCTGACCGATCCGTGGATCTGCGCGCCGCCCCGCAGGTCCCATATCGAGGTAGGACTGGATAACTGTATCGATCTGGGTGGAAGACATCCGCAAACCGTCTACTTTGGTACGGTCATAACGCTTAAGATTTAAGTGGCTCGCTGCAACGGTTGTCACGGTACCTGACGTGCCAACAATCTGGAAACGATCTCGCGCCTTTTCGTCGTGGTACGGCGCAAAGTCGGATAGGCTTTCCTCAAAGAAACAGCTCATCAACGCGAACCGCGCACCATCGTCATCAACATCAATGAACTGATCGCGCAAGGTTGCGACACCCAGCGGGACACTAATCCAATCGACAACACGGGCGGATGGGATGCTTTTGTTGCTTCGGGTAAATCCAGTTTCAAGCTGCATAATCGAATGTGGACGATCGCGTTTGGGAACTTGGGACATGTCAATCCAAACCAATTCCGTCGATCCACCACCAATATCAACAACCAACAGGTTCTCTGTTTTTTTGTTCACCAATGGCGCACAAGATATTGCAGCCAGTCGTGCTTCTTCTTTAGGAGCTATGATATCCAAACGCAGACCTGTTTCACGGTGTACACGTTTGATGAAATCTTCGGCATTTAGCGCACGGCGACATGCCTCTGTTGCCACCAGCCGCATTCGCTTAACGCGATGTTTACGCAGCTTTTGCTGACAAATTCGCAATGCTTGAATGGTACGTGTCATGGATCCGCGCGACAAGCGTCCGGATTTCTCAAGCCCCGCGCCCAATTGGACGGACTTCGAGAAGCTATCGACCACATGAAAACCAGTGCCCTTAGGTTGGGCGATTAACATGCGGCAACTATTTGTACCCAGATCAAGCGCTGCATAAAGCGGTTTTGATACGGGCCGTGCCGGTACGGGGCTCAGAATAGGACCCATTGCTGGGCTTTCGGCCTTATGTTCGAGCGCGCCCGCACCTTTGGGACGCTTTGGCGCCATGGTTTGCGCCTTTCATTACGAGTTACTCCAACGATAGGCCTTGCCGGCCTCCCGCGCAAGTGGCCCATTGGTCCTTTGCGTCTGCTTTGACGTTTTTCTCATTCATAAAAGACATGAAGATTTTGGGTGCTCCCGATACTGGCCAAACCGAGCGTCACGGATTAGCGATAGGTCGCGGAATGGTCTGTTTCTGTCGAAAAACGGCACCAGAATCAGAATTGGCTGTCTTAGACAATAAATAGAGGCGAAAAATGAATCAGGGAGCACCACTTATATGCCAGATGTAACAATCGTTTATTGGCGTGATATTCCAGCCCAAGTCATTGTGGGCAAAGGACGTCGTGGTTCCAAACGCCAGCTTGAAGAACGTTTCGAACAAGCGATTGATCGTGCGGCTATGAAGGTGAACGCCAAGGACGCCGATGCATATTTGGCAGAATGGCGTAAAGCGGCTCCCTACCAGATGGACGGCGATCCTGACGAAATAGTCGAGGCAGAGGCTTTACGTCTTGAAGCTGAGTATGATCAAGAACGCCTAAAAGCCCTTATCGCCAACGACGGACACGCCTAAATAATAGGCCCTAAGAAAGGGAAGCCAATGGCTTTGCTCAACTTTAAAAAACCAGAGGGTCCAATCGCTGGCTCCCTTAGCCCTGAGGTCGAAGCCTTTTTGCAAGGTTATTCGATTGAAGTAATGCCGCGCACCGCTTCTAAAGTTGAAGACTTTCGCGCAATTCTCCCCAAAGGCACCCGCGTTTATGTCGCCCACATCGAGGGCACCCCGATTGAGGACATGGTTTCCACAGCCGCGCGTCTGAACGCGGAAGGCTTTGATGTAATGCCGCACTTCCCTGCCCGGATCATCAAGGATCAGGCTACTTTGACCGACTGGATTGCGCGCTATCAAGGTGAGGCAAACGTCAATCAAGCCTTGTTGCTGGCGGGTGGCGTAACCAAGCCCCACGGTGATTACCATTCTTCGATGCAATTGATGGAAAGTGGTGAATTCGACCGAGTAGGATTTAAACGCCTACATGTTGCGGGGCATCCGGAAGGCAATAAAGACATCGACCCCACGGGCGGTATGGCCAATGTGGACGAAGCTTTGCGTTGGAAACAAGATTTTTCCAACCGCTCGGATGCTGAGATGGCCTTAGCTACACAGTTCGCATTTGAGTCCGGTCCAATTATTGAATGGGCTCAATCCTTAAAGGCCGCTGGAATCGACATCCCAATCCACATCGGAATCGCAGGACCTGCCAAACTGCAAACTATGATCAAGTTCGCCATCGCTTGCGGTGTTGGGCCCTCTTTACGTGTGCTGCAACGCCGCGCAAAAGATGTGACCAAACTGCTGCTCCCCTTTGAACCAACTGAGGTAATTAGCGAACTGGCTGCACATGCCGCGGCCAACCCTGACACAAACATCGTCAAAGTGCATTTCTTCCCACTGGGTGGGATCAAGACAAATGCAAACTGGGCAATTTCGAACGGTGGCAGCGCAGCTGTTCCCGTTAACGCATCTTAATTTCGTCTTCTAAGGACACAGCACATGACCCGTACAATCGTAGAATCCAAAACCAAAACAGCCATTATTGGCTTTGACCAACCGTTCTGCGTTATCGGCGAGCGGATCAATCCGACGGGTCGCAAAATTTTGTCTGAAGAGCTTGAACGGGGTGATTTTTCCCGCGTTGAGGCTGATGCTGTCGCCCAAGTAATGGCTGGTGCCAATATTCTTGACGTGAACTCAGGCGCTGTGTTCTCGAACAAGATGGCGGAAGACCCACGCTATGCTGACAACAACTTTGTTGAACCGATGTTGATGAAAGAACTAATTGAACGTGTTCAAGCGATCGTTGATGTACCTTTGTGCATCGATAGCTCTGTTCCGGGCGCTTTGGAAAACGGTTTGGCTGCGGCTGAAGGGCGTCCATTGTTGAACTCTGTGACTGGCGAAGAAGACCGCATGGAATTGGTTCTGCCATTGGTTAAGAAATACAATGTCCCAGTTGTTGCAATTTCGAACGATGACACCGGCATTTCTGAGGATCCAGATGTTCGTTTTGCCGTCGCCAAGAAAATCGTAGAACGCGCTGCGGATTTTGGCATCCCAGCTCATGACATCGTGGTTGATCCATTGGTGATGCCAATTGGTGCTATGGGAACCGCTGGATTGCAGGTTTTCGCACTGGTACGCCGTTTGCGTGAAGAACTGGGTGTGAACACGACCTGTGGTGCCTCAAACATCTCGTTCGGATTACCGAACCGCCACGGTATCAACAACGCGTTTTTACCAATGGCAATGGCGGCAGGAATGACATCTGCGATCATGAACCCAGTTGCCTTGCCTATTGGCCCAAAGAAGATCGCAGCAAAGCGTGCTGAAGTTGAAGCCGCTGGCATTGTTCTTCCCGCCGATATGGAAGACGAGGCATTCGTACAAATGTTCGGGCTTGGCTCAACGAAACCACGTGCGGGTAAAGAAATGGAAGCCATTCGCGCCGCCAATTTCCTTACAGACAATGACCCACATGGTACCGAATGGATTAGCACGAACAAAGTTGCCCCAAAAGCTGGCGATGAGGGTCGTGGTCGCGCCGGTCGCGTTGGTGGGCGCCGTCGTCGGACGTAACGTTGATTTTATAGTGAAAAACGGGCCGTTCAGCATATTGGGCGCCCCGTTTGGTTTTACTTTTTTAATTCAAGTTACTGTAAGGCGTTGCTTACCTCGTCCCATTGAGACCAAGAAAAACTTTTCTTCTTGAACGGCCTCAAAGTCCGCCTTACTCCGCATTTCATGCCATCCACATACGATGAGGGACTGCGCAACCGCTCCGCCCAATGTGTTTCCAGGTCCAGCGACAATAAACAAGTCAGGTGCAAATTCCTGTGCGGCAGCTTTGATTGCACCTGCAAAGTCATAGGTCTGTGTAACTTGGGAACCCAAAGTATAGTCCCACATCGCTTTGGTATCGCAGCCATCTGGCCACCAAATTTTACCGAAGCCATCAATTAACGGTACTTTGGGTGCAGACACCCTTAAATCAGCTAACTGTGCACGACCTTGCGCCGCGACCACTTCCTGCAAAGGACTGTGAAACGCTGCATGGTTTTGCAAGCGCATCGGGAAGTGTCCAACTTTAGGAACCATGCTTTCAAATGCAGCCAAACCCGTCTCATTGCCTGCAAAAACAAGGATGCCGCCGAGGTTGATAGAGATACAAAGGTCATGACCTGGTTTGGTGTCGATCTGTTTGACCAGTTCCAGAAGTCCAGTTTTCACACCCTCATCAACAACCCAGCCTGCATCACAAACTGAGTAGACCAGCTGCCCACCAATCAGGTTCTGTTGCATAAGGTTGCCCATAGTGTTCACGAGGCGAAATCCATCTTGATCAGAAACAGCACCTGCGAGTGCCATGGCAATATACCAACCCATGGAATTGCCCGTAACTGCGACAACTTCGATATCATCCGCTAATGAACTGCCGTCAAAAAATGCACTTGCGTAGATCAAGCCAGAAGCATTGTCGCCGCGCGTATAGACGTTTGCATCGAATTTTTCAGCGGCGTCTAGCGTTGTTATGGCAGATTGCCCCAACGCAGCACGCTGGGTGTCAAAGCCGTTCAATTCGGCGTCAAAACGTGGGCTGTGTTGCTTGAGGTATCCCAATTCAGGCGCGTTATATGTTCCGCGCCCCGGACAAATAAGAACTGCGCGGCGCGTCATTTTTTACCCCGTTTCATTAAGTTGTGTGCCGCATCAATAATACTATCCTTGGAAGGCATCGTTGCACCATATGCAGGACCTGTCGCAATGAAGCTGTCCTCAGCCACCAATCTAGCGAAATTGCCAACTTCTGCCTCGGCAAACGAGGCCATCAACCCTTCTGCCTGCCCGCCAGTCCCTCGACATTCATCAACGATTAAAACATTTTTGCAGCCGTCAATTGCGCGAAACAAAGCTTCGTGGGGTAATGGCGCCAACCAACGCAAATCGATCACGCGGGTTTTGATCCCTTCATTTTCCAACACATTGACCGCTTGGCGCGATAGGTAATGACCATTACCATAAGTTACGATTGCCAGATCCTGCCCATTGCCATGAATACCAACCTCCCCAAACCCGATCCGCTTTTCAGGCGATGGATAGGTATCCATCCAAGTGCCATCCCCATCTTCGAGATCACGTGTGTGATAAAGGGCAATCGGCTCTACAAAGACCACAACCCGCTGTTCTTCACGTGCAAGTCTCACTGACTCGCGCAACATCCCAGCAGCATCTCCGCCACTTGATGGACATGCAATTATGACGCCCGGTATATCGCGCAATACAGCAAGGGAGTTGTCGTTGTGAAAATGTCCACCAAACCCCTTTTGATAGCCAAGGCCCGCAACGCGCAACACCATTGGGTTGGTGAACTGGCCGTTGGAAAAGAAAGAGAGCGTTGCCGCCTCGCCGCGTAACTGATCCTCTGCATTGTGCAAATAAGCAAGGAACTGAATTTCAGGGATCGGGATAAAACCGTTGTGACCCATACCAATTGCAAGACCCAAAATTGATTGCTCGTCCAACAAGCTGTCGATGACACGGGCTGGTCCAAATCGTTTTTGAATTTTTTGAGTGACGCCATAAACGCCCCCCTTTAGACCGACGTCTTCCCCCATCATGACCACTTCAGGATGGTCCAGCATCAGGTCAGTAAGAGCCCAATTGATCAGCTTTCCCATAGTTTGAGGCGATGTTTGAGTTTTTAGCTCGTTACCAAATGCGATGCTGCGGGCGTCGGTATCCACCCCGTTGCTAGGCTTGCACCCGCGCGCTGGTGGTATGATGCTCTCCATGATCTGGCTGGCTGATGATAGCCGTGGGCGTTTGACGGCTTCATGTGACAGGGTATCTACCCGTTTTTGGGTTTGATTATACATCTCAAGTGCACGTTCCACACTAAGTGCACCGGCATCACGCAATAGCCTGACAGAATGCAGCAATGGATCGTTTGCTTCGTCTTGCTCAACCTCTGATTTTGGCAAATATGTGGTGGCTACATCTGGTCCTGCGTGCCCATATAGGCGGACCATCCTTAGGTGTAAAAATGCCGGTTTTTTGCGGGTCCGTACATATGCGGCTGCTTCTTGTGTGACAGCGTATGTTTCATAGATATCAAGGCCATCCGCCTCGAAATACTTAACCCCTGGCCTGTGTTTCATCGATGCGGCGATCCAGCCATGGGGTGTTTTCGTGGAAATCCCGATTCCGTTATCTTCACAAACAAACAAAAGTGGCAAAGGTGCCGATTGAACTGATGACCAACCCGCTGCATTAAAGGCCCCCTGCGCGGTTGAGTGATTGGCCGACGCGTCACCAAATGAGCAAATCGCGATGCCGTCTTCGGGCAACTGGCGGTGTTCAGGTGCGTGCCGACGTGCTGTGCCAAGCGAATAAGCAGCCCCAAGCGCCTTTGGCAGGTGACTGGCAATCGTGGAAGTCTGTGGCGGGATAAACAGGTCTTTGGAACCCAGAACCTTATGACGCCCCCCACTAATTGGATCATCCATGGAGCATGCAAAACTGAGCAGCATGTCCCACGTCATCGTTTGACCCGTTACTTGATCTGCTCGGGCCAATTGAAACGCTGCATCACGGTAGTGCAAAAACGCAATGTCATTGGGGCGCAGTGCGCGTGCGACGGCAGCCATGCCTTCGTGCCCAGATGAACCAATGGTGTAAAACCCCTGCCCTTCCTTTTGCATGCGGCGGCTGGTGATATCTAACGCGCGGCTGGTTAGCTGAGCGCGATAGATTTCAACCGCTGTGTACGGGTCTAGACCCGATTTTGGCGCTACACCGGTTGGAAGTTCATTGGCAGCGACACGACGCAGAAAATTACCGTGAACAATATTAGCGCGATCCATGATGAATTCCTATTTGGCGTCTTGAAGGATGAGATCTTTATACAATTTTCGGATTTTGTGAAAAACAGGACCAGCCTTGGCTCCGCCAATCACCCTGCCGTCAATCTCGAACACAGGCGTTTGTGCACCAAAGGTTCCAGTGAGGAAAACTTCATCCGCGCTGTAAGTGTCAACTAACGAATAATTACGCTCAAACACTGGGATGTCGTTGGCGCGGCACAGATCGATTACCTTTTGGCGGGTAATCCCGTTCATGCAGTAGTCACCTGTTGATGTCCAAACCTGGCCCTTTTTAACGATAAAAAAGTTGCAAGCGTTGGTGGTGTTTACGAAACCGAACGGATCAAGCATGAGTGCTTCGTCGGCCCCTGCACGTAATGCGTGGTTCAACGCGATGATGCAGTTTAGCTTGGAATGCGAGTTCAACTTGGAATCTTGGGTCAAAGGCAAGCCACGGTGATGCGGTACGGTGTGCAGACGAATACCGCGGTCAATCACGCTATCATCGGGCTTGGAGTGTTCCGCGATGATAACGATTGTAGAACCAAAGACGCTCAGGTGTGGATGTTGGAACGGCTTGCGTTTTTTGCCCCGTGTCACCATCATCCGTATATGCGCGTCGTTGGTCATGCCATTTGCGCCAAGAGTATCGTGGATGGCTTGCACCAACTCTTCGCGCGTTTTACCGATTTCCAGATCAATATACAAAGCCGCCTCAAGCAGGCGATCAATGTGGTCGTCCATGAAGGCGATATGCCCATCATAGATCCGCATGCCCTCCCACACTCCGTCACCCAGCATAAAACCGCTGTCATAGACTGACACCACAGCTTGCTCACGCGGGACGAGATTGCCATCAACGTAAATGAGGATATTTTCATTGCGAACGTCTTCAGGAGCATCGTGAGTGGAAACATGTTCGGGTGATGTCATGAGCTGGCCTTTATGTGTTGGGTGTTGCCAAATGGCGTTACCAGATTTACCCAAAACAAATGCCTATGTGGTCGCGGGGTCAAGCCAAGATAACCTAACTATCGTCGTTGGCCTGTAACAAAGGAAAAATACACAATGACGCAGTCTGATTCAATGAAAATTCACCTTAATTCAGGTAATATGCAGGCTGAAATCTCGCCATTGGGGGCTACGCTTGTGCGTTTATCGCGTGGTGACCGCGATCTAATATTGGGTATTCATAATTTGACTGATCGATCTATAAACAATTTTTATGCTGGGGCTATTGTAGGCCCTGTAGCCAATCGTGTTTCAGGCGGTCAGGTCAATATTGACGGGCAGACATTTCAGATGGAATGCAACGAAGGTGGTTTAACTTCGCTGCATTCGGGGGATGATGGGCTACATACTCTGGATTGGGAGGTGAGTGACGTTTTGCCGAACAGTGTGTCGTTGAAGGTGCACCTGCCCGATGGTTACAGTGGATTACCCGGCAATCGTGATATTTCAGTTTTATATACACTGGGCGGAGATGGTCTGACCGTAACAATCACGGCGCAAACTGATAAAAAAACGCCGATCAATATCGCACACCACCCATATTGGACACTTCAAACCGATCAGTCGAAATTGAAGCTAAGCATCTCAGCCGAAAACTATCTTCCTAAAGCTGCTGATGGGGTGCCGACGGGTCAGCTTCAAGCAGTCGCAAATGGCCCCTTTGATTTCACTATGCAACGTGAAATTGGCCCAAATGCCAGGTTAGACCACAACTGGTGCCTAAGTAATGCAAAGCACGAAACCCCTCGCCCGGTGGCTACATTGCAAGCATCAGATGGCCTTCAGCTAAATATCGCGACAACCGAAGTGGGGTTGCAGGTCTATACCGGTTCATCTCTTCCCAACTTGAATGCTAACCAATGCACGGCAAATCAAATCCGACCTAATGCTGGAATTGCACTAGAAGCCCAAGGGTGGCCGGACGCACCAAACAGGCCAACATTTCCTAGCATAATGCTCGAACCCAGCGATACCTACCGACAGATTACACAGTACACCTTTACGCAAAAATAAAAGTAAAAAACACACTAAGGACACACCGGCGTCCTGCTGCGACCAATGTTTGTTGCTGATTATAATACGTAAGCCCGCAAGTTTTGGCATAACCCGTAAATCAGTAAACGAGACACATCATGACTCAACCCCAACCGCTACTACCTCAAGGGCAACCGCCCGTTTCAGCCCAACAATCGTCACCTCGACCGATCATCACGGACTACGCCAGCTTGTAGGCGACAAAACCTTGGTGACAGTCTCATTGGGGTTCGATAGATTTTGCGCATGACGTCGCCAATTTCATCAATCCGCAACCTTGGGCCCGCTTATGAAGAAAGTTGTGTCAAAATAGGAATCAATTCCGCTGAAGAACTGCGTGAACTTGGGGCTGATGAAACTTATCGCCGTTTACTTCAGGCAGGCACCAAGCCTCATTTTATCGGCTATTACGTGCTGGTTATGGCCCTACAAGGTCGGCCATGGAACGATTGTAAAGGCGATGAAAAGAAAAAATTAAGGATTATCTTTGATCAACTCAAAGCAGACGCCTTTGATGAGGGGCACAATGCCTTTGAGCAAATGATGAACCAAATTGGTGTGCGCGCCAAAGGATCATAAAGAAAAGGGCCAGCAAAATGCCAGCCCTTCAAAATCAATTCCGTTTCAAGTGGTGGCTTAGCCTACCAACTCCAAACCAGAGAAGAAGAATGCGATTTCTTCAGCAGCGGTTTCAGGTGCGTCTGAACCGTGTACTGAGTTCTCGCCAACGCTTAGTGCGAACTCAGCGCGGATTGTGCCGGCTGCTGCGTCTGCTGGGTTAGTCGCGCCCATAACTTCACGGTTTTTCGCGATTGCGCCTTCGCCTTCAAGAACCTGAACAACAACTGGCTCAGAAATCATGAATTCGCAAAGTTCGCCAAAGAAAGGACGCTCAGAGTGAACACCGTAAAATGCTTGGGCTTGTGCCAAAGTCATTTGGATACGCTTGGAAGCGACAACGCGCAGGCCAGCATCTTCGAATTTGGCAACGATTTTGCCTGTAAGGTTGCGTTTTGTTGCATCAGGTTTGATGATTGAAAAAGTACGCTCTAGCGCCATGGGTTTGCTCCTAAACATGGGCGGGCATGTGCCAACCCTATCAATATTGGGGGGCGCGTAACATGGCTACGCGGCCAAGAAAAGGCTCTTGTGCGCCAGATGGCTGCAATTAGCACATATAGAGGCCTCAGACACGATTGACGCCATGACGATGTTCAGTCACACCGCGCCCATGTTGACTATATCAGATATATCGTATTCCGTCGAAGGCCGCCCGCTCCTAGCTGGTGCCAATGCTGTAATTCCAGATGGCCACAAAGTGGGCCTGATCGGTGCCAATGGTGCGGGTAAAACCACATTGTTCAAGCTGATCCGCGGTGAATTGGGGTTGGACGGTGGCTCAATCTCATTGCCGACGAAGGCAAAAATTGGTGGCGTCGCACAAGAAGTGCCTGCCAATGAGGTTTCGCTAATCGATACCGTTTTAGCTGCCGATACTGAGCGCGCTTCGTTGATGGCTGAGGAAACTGAAGATCCGTCGCGGATCGCAGAAATCCAAACTCGTTTGGTGGATATTAATGCATGGTCTGCGGAAGCGCGCGCCTCGACCATCCTTAAAGGCCTAGGCTTTGACGACGCAGAACAACGCCAGCCCTGCTCCGCATTTTCAGGTGGCTGGCGCATGCGTGTGGCATTGGCCGCAGTTCTATTTGCGCAGCCAGATCTATTACTACTAGATGAACCGACCAACTACCTTGACCTTGAAGGTGCCCTTTGGCTTGAAGCATACCTTGCCAAGTACCCCAACACCGTCATCATAATCAGCCACGACCGTGGCCTGCTCAACCGCGCAGTAGAGGGAATATTGCACCTCGAAGAACGTGTTTTGACGTTTTATTCGGGCCCCTACGATCAATTCGCGCGCCAACGCGCTGAACGTCGCGCCGTGCAAGCTGCGATGGCCAAGAAACAGCAGGCTCGTAAAGATCATATGCAGTCTTTCGTGGATCGTTTTAAAGCGAAGGCTTCAAAAGCGAAACAGGCGCAGTCTCGTTTGAAAATGATCGAAAAGATGGACATGATCGCAGCCCCCGAAGAAGCAGCGAAACGCGTATTTACCTTCCCAGAGCCCGAAGAAATGGCACCACCGATCATTGCGATCGAGGGCGGCACTACGGGCTACGGTGATACTGTCGTTCTAAACAAACTGAACTTGCGCATTGACCAAGACGACCGCATTGCTTTGCTCGGCAAAAACGGTCAGGGCAAATCAACGCTGTCCAAACTGTTGTCGGACCGCCTGCCCCTCATGGCTGGTAAAATGATCCGTTCGAATAAACTGCGCATTGGCTATTTTGCACAGCACCAAGTGGATGAGTTGATCATTGACGAAACACCTTTGCAGCACCTGCAAACTGCCCGTCCGGGTGTATTGCAGACCAAGTTGCGCGCGAATTTGGCTGGCTTTGGCCTTGGCCCTGATCAAGCTGAAACAGCCGTCGGGCGTCTTTCAGGCGGCCAAAAGGCGCGTTTGTCGCTTCTGCTCGCGACCTTGGACGCGCCGCATATGTTGATCCTCGATGAACCTACCAACCACCTCGATATCGAAAGCCGTGAAGCACTCGTTGAAGCGTTAACGGCCTATAGCGGTGCTGTCATTCTCGTCAGTCACGACATGCACCTGCTTTCTATGGTTGCGGATCGCCTTTGGTTGGTCTCTGATGGCACAGTCAAACCATATGATGACGACTTGGAAAGCTACCGCAAGATACTGCTTACAAACGATAAAACATCCAAGCCCAAAAGTGCTACACCTGTCGCAAAGCCAAAGAAGCCTAATCGCGATGCAATTCTTGCATTGCGTGGTGAAGTCCGCAAATCTGAAGCCCGCGTAAACAAGCTGAACGAGATGCGCGACAAACTAGCAAAGAAGCTGGCTGACCCCGCTCTTTATGAAGATGACAAACTTGGCGAGATGGAAGTTTGGCAAAAAAAATACGCCGAAGTCATGGGCGCACTGGATCGCGCAGAAGCGCTTTGGATGCAGGACCTCGAAAAGCTTGATACTGCCGAGAACTCGTGATCCTATAGTCCATCTTACCAAATAAACTCTTGGGTCTGGGGCAACGCCCCAGGGGGACACATCATGATCGACACTACATTTCTAATAACGGCCTTTGTTACAATGTTTGTCGTAATCGATCCAATTGGTATGACACCGTTGTTCGTTGCCCTGACCCAAGGTCACAATGCAGCCTCGCGCCGTCGCATCGCTTTTCGGTCATGCGGCATTGCTATGCTTTTGCTGTTGCTCTTTACCTTGATGGGCGAAGCTGTCCTCGGTTTCATTGGTATCTCGATGCCAGCCTTCCGTGTGGCTGGTGGCATACTTTTGTTTATTACCGCTCTCGATATGTTGTTTGAACGGCGCACCAAGCGACGTGAAGATCAAGCCGAAGAAGAAGATCCAAACGACGACCCATCCGTTTTCCCTCTTGCAATTCCATTGATTGCTGGCCCAGGGTCGATCGCATCGGTGATCCTCTTAACAGGGCAACGTCCTGGCCTTGAGGGCTTGGCAATGGTCCTGGGAGTAACCGCAGCCGTTCTTCTTTTGGTTATGTTGTTTTTCTTGGCCAGTGGACTGCTCGAACGCGCTATGGGCAAGACAGGGATCACCGTCATTACCCGCCTGCTGGGGATGCTTCTGGCTGCCCTTGCTGTGCAATTTGTACTCGATGGGTTGCGCGATTTTGGTTTCGTCGCATCCACCGTTTGATTGATGACCGGCGACATTATTCCTCAAGTTCTGTACCTGAGCGTCTTTGGCGTTTTGATTGCTGGTGGGCTTTGGGCTCGCAGTCGTAAAAACCTCAGCCAAACAGCCCAACATGCCGCAATTTGGGCTCTAATATTCATCGCGGCTATCGCAGTTTTTGGTTTGTGGAGCGACCTAGAACGTCATCTAGGTGTGTCTTCAGACGATGGGCACAGCAGTGTCACGATCCCAGTAAGCCGCAATGGTCACTATAATTTGCGTCTTTCAATCAACAGCGTATTGGTCGATTTTGTTGTAGATACGGGCGCAACAGACATTGTTCTAAGCCAGTCAGATGCAAAACGCATTGGCATAGATATTGACACTCTCGCCTTCACGGGACGCGCCTCAACCGCCAATGGCGTTGTCGAAACTGCGCGGATAAATTTGGACACCATCGAGATCGCAAACATCGTTGATCGCGACGTGAGTGCTGTTGTAAATAAGGGTAAATTGTTTGGTTCCCTTTTGGGGATGGGATACCTGCAACGTTGGGGCCGAATTGAAATTGAAAACGGTATCCTCAGCCTAACGCGCTAAGTCTCGGCTTTCTTTTCCCAACTTCCACCTGCTTGTGACCAATACTGTGCCGTTGCACCAGTATCCTTAAGTGTTTTCCATTGTTGTCGTGCGCGATCTAAAGCTTCAGGATCATTGCCGTCGAAAAGGACACAGACACGGTCCAAAGCTGCAATTTCCTCCGCAGTGATATCAGCCCCATCCACGCACATTACACATTGCGGATTGTTTGCCGCGTCAACCAAAGTGGTTAGCAATATCGGCTGATCCGCGTCCTGTGCGCCGCCTGCGAAGCCATGAGGCAGAAAATCCGCCTCATGGCCCATCCAAAGCTTTTCATCCAACCAGTGTAGCCGTCCCAAGTCAGTTCCGCGCACAGCTACACGCCAGCCCGCACCGCGGGCCTTGCCTAAAAGCATTGATAGGGTCACATCAACGGGATGGCGTGTAAGGTGATAGAAGAATGCAGCGCCCATCAGTCAGCTTCGAACATGTCCGCAACCAGACGGTTCAGCGCCATGACACCCCACCCAGTTGCGCCAGTTGGTGCCAACGCAGTTTCTGATTTTACAGATGCAACGCCAGCAATGTCCAAATGGATCCAAGGGCATTCATCTTTTACAAAACGTTGCAGAAATTGTGCAGCTGTTACAGAACCCGCCGCACGACCACCAATATTTTTCATGTCAGCAATTCGCGATTTCAACAAATCATCATATGCCAGTCCCAATGGCATCCGCCATGCGCCTTCGTTCTCAGCTAAAGCGGCACGCAAAAAAGCATTACACAATGGATCATTATTAGAAAAAACGCCTGCATTTTCATGACCAAGCCCAACTATGATTGCGCCAGTCAATGTCGCAAGGTCAATCATTGCCGCGGGCTTGAACCGTTCTTGCGCATACCACATGACGTCGCACAGAACCAAACGGCCCTCAGCGTCGGTATTGATAACTTCAACAGTGTCACCTTTCATCGAGGTCACAACGTCACCTGGACGCACTGCATTCCCAGACGGCATGTTTTCCACCAGCCCAACCAAACCGACTACGTTCGCCTTTGCTCCTCGCAAAGCCAAAGCACGCATGGTGCCTGCAACGACCCCCGCGCCGCCCATGTCCATGGTCATGTCTTCCATTCCACCAGCAGGTTTGATGCTGATTCCACCCGTATCAAAGACGACGCCTTTACCGACCAGAGCCAGCGGTGCTTCACCGACGGCTCCACCGTTCCACTCCATGACAACCACTTTGGATGGGCTGTCCGAGCCCTGACCGACGCACAGAAGCGTTCCCATTCCAAGAGCCTCAAGTTCGGCTTCATCCAGCACTTGTACCTTTAGGCCAAGGCTTTTCATATCAACCAGACGATTGGCAAACTCGCTGGTGGTCAAAATATTCGCTGGCTCATTGATTAAATCACGCGTCATAAACGCACCTTCAGCAACTGCCATTAACGGAGATGCAGCGGCCATCACTTCATCGGTCTTGCCACACATTACAACCACGGCACCTTTTGTCGTCTCCCCCGCGGTCTTATGATCCACAAAGCTGTAGTCACGCATCGCCAAACCAAAAGCAATTTGCGCGCTGTATTTCGCGTTTCCTGTCGCCATCAATAGGTCAGCGTCTCCGCGAAGTTTGGCAAGTGATGCACCTGCTGCACGCGCTTGCTCGACAGTAGCCCTGCGCGAGAGACGAACGATATCAACAGCCTCGGCGGCCATTCCAACTGGAAGGTTCAGTGTAAACACCTGCCCCTGTTTCAATTTTTGGAATCGTTCACTTTCAATCAATCGTGCAACTGCCCCTTTTGTCAGACGATTCACACGTCGCGCCGAAACATCCATGCGACCTTCGTCATCCAAAAAGACGGCAACCCGCCCAATCTGGTCTGCAATGATGTCAATTTCGACAGAGCGATACGTGAATTGGGTTGGCTTGCGCATGTTTTGGTCCTGATTTCGTGATGTTTCTGGAGTTTTGAGCGGCTGACCGCTCCAATTGAGATAGAGTTAGCGCGGATCATACGAAAAAACCAGATAACAGTTTTACACAACTAATACTTGGTTTAGTGTTGTCAGCACATTGCACACACATGACTTGGGGGAATGAGTGGCGAAATTCGACAGATATATGCTGTCGCAACTTCTAGTGCTGTTTGGGTTTTTCTCGCTTGTACTGGTCGCTGTCTTTTGGATCAACCGCGCGGTTGTTTTGTTCGACCGTTTAATCGGTGACGGACAAACTGCGCTTGTCTTCCTTGAATTTTCAGCACTTGGGATGCCTAAATTGATCTCGACGGTCCTGCCGTTGTCTACATTTGCTGCAGCCGTCTACGTAACCAATCGATTGAACAATGAAAGTGAATTAACAGTTGTGCAGGCAGCAGGCTCAAGCCCATTCCGACTTGCGCGCCCGATTTTTATATTCGGAATAATTTCAGCACTTATGATGTCTATTTTGGCAAACATCTTGGTACCAGCAGCGCAAGCGCAGTTAAGTGAGCGTGAAAGCGAGATAACACAGAACGTCACAGCCAGCTTACTGACTGAAGGTGTATTTCTACATCCGGCCTCAGGCGTCACATTCTATACGGGATCAATCGCACCAGACGGCGTTTTGCTAGATGTTTTCTTGGCCGACAGGCGCAACCCTGAAGAACGTGTTCTCTACACGTCTGCCGAAGCATATCTTGTCCAAAACGGTAATGGAACATCATTGATTATGGTGGATGGCTTATCCCAACGCCTAACCGTGCAGGGCTTACGCCTGATAACCACCAAATTTCAGGACTTTTCTTTTGATATCTCGGCATTGGTCAATAAGAGTACCGTATCTTCAGCATCAGTTCGCAACATGAGTTCATTCGCGCTTCTGGTGAACTGGAACGAGATTACCGCGCAGACAGGTGCTCGCATTGGTTACATCACGGAGGAACTACACTCGCGTTTTGCCCAGTCATTGTTCTGTATCGTCGCCGCGATGATAGGGTTTGCGACCCTTTTGCTTGGAACATTTTCTCGTTTTGGAGTTTGGCGTGAGATAGTTGTGGCTTTTGCAATCCTATTGTTCATTGATGGTTTGCGTAGCACTTTTGTTGACCTCGTCTTAACCAATGAGACTTTGTGGCCCGTATTATATATCCCTGTCGCTATTGGATCTTTTCTTTGTATGGCTATGCTTGGGCATGCTTCTAACCCTTCGTGGTGGCGCAAAGGTGTAAGTATATGATTCTTCACCGATATTTTGCTCGCCGATTTACTATAGCCTTTGTATTCCTAAGCACGGTGTTTTACGCACTTGTGGTATTGGTCGATCTAATTGAGCAAACTCGGAAGTTTTCAAGCCTGAATGTGTCATTAAAGGATCGCCTAGGTTTAACACTTTTGAACGCACCGGAAACTATTAATCAAATTTTGCCTTTGATCATGATTTTGACGACAGTTGTTTTGTTTATCGGCCTTGCACGCACTTCAGAATTGGTTGTCACACGCGCTGCTGGTAGATCTGCGTTGCGTTCCCTTATTGCACCAGTAATTGTTGCATTGATTATCGGCAGTTTAGCCGTTGCCGTGCTCAATCCACTCGTTGCGGCGACGTCCAAGCGTTATGCTGTTTTATCAGAGAGTTACCGTAGCGGCGGTGTTTCGGCGTTGTCGATAAGCGGTGAAGGGCTATGGTTACGTCAAGGCGATGAAAACGGACAAACTGTGATCCGCGCAGCCCGTTCAAATGCAGATGGCTCCGTCCTGTTTGATGTTACCTTTGTTGGTTACGAACCTAGTAGTGGACCAAGTCAGCGGATAGAAGCTGGTAGTGCTGCGCTGAGCGATGGGCAGTGGTCTTTGCGAAAAGCAAAGGTATGGCCGCTCAATTCCGGGGTAAATCCGGAAGCCAATTCGCAAACCCATGAGATATTGAGGATTCCATCAACCCTAACCTTGGACAGCATCCGTGAAAGCCTTGGAAAGCCGTCAAGTGTCTCGATTTGGGAATTACGCAATTATATCCGGCAACTTGAGCAAGCTGGTTTTTCCTCAAGACGCCATAAAGTTTGGTTTCAAGCGGAAATAGCGCGCCCATTCTTCTTAATGGCGATGGTACTCGTTGCGGCTGCATTTACAATGCGACACACCCGCTTTGGGGGTACTGGCATCGCTGTGTTAACGGCAGTTCTACTCGGATTTGCTCTCTATTTCATTCGCAGTTTTACTCAGATTCTTGGGGAGAACGGCCAAATTCCGATATTGCTTGCAGCTTGGGCACCGCCAACTGCAGCTATCTTTCTTGCACTAGGTATGCTTTTGCATGCAGAGGATGGATAATGCTTAGACTACTAATATTGACTTTTGCTATGGGCCTGACAGTGATTGTTGCGCAGGCGCAATCCACTGATACATTGCCAGCGATTTTGGTCGCTGATGACGTAAGCATTGATCAAGAACGTGTGTTGAATGCCCAAGGTAACGTCGAAGCTTTCCAAGGAAAAGTTCATTTAAAAGCGGTATCAATCTCATATGATCCAAAATCTGGTTCACTTAGTATTACTGGACCAATCACCATCCAAGATGGAGATGACATTACTATACTTGCAGATCAGGCTGAGTTGAGCACCGACCTTCATAATGGCTTGCTGTTGGGGGCCCGCATGGTTATGGATCAACGACTTCAGCTTGCCTCGGTGGAAATGAACCGTGCTGATGGACGTTATACACAACTATACAAAACAGCGGTTACATCGTGCCAAGTTTGTAACGATGGGCGCCCACCGTTATGGCAGATCAGAGCAAAGCGCGTGGTGCATGACCGCACTGAACAACAGCTTTATTTTGATCACGCGCAATTACGAGTTGGGAATATTCCTATATTCTATCTTCCGCGATTGCGCCTACCTGACCCGACACTGGAACGTTCGACGGGATTTCTAATCCCATTTTGGCAGGCCTCGTCCAAGTTGGGTACTGGGCTAAAATTACCCTATTTCATTAAGTTGGGCGACCACCGCGACATCACTCTGACACCTTATCTCTCGGCCAAAACAAAAACATTGGAGCTCAGATACCGTCAGGCTTTCGCACATGGTACGATCCAATTCAACGGTGCTGTTTCCAAGGACGATCTTTTTCCAACCAAAAACCGCGCTTATCTTTTTGGCTCAGGACGGTTCAACTTGGGACGGGATTATGTGTTGGCTTTCGATATAGAGACAACGTCAGACAATGCTTATCTGCGTACTTATGGCTATACAGGCAAAGATCGCCTTGATAGCGCAATTTCAATCAGTCGATCTCGAAGAGATAAATATGTTCGCGCAGAATTCGTTGAATTTAGCAGTTTGCGCGAAAATGAAACCAGCGCAACGCTATTATCTAACACATTTGATGTTGACTATGAAAAGAGGCTCTTCCCAACACTATTGGGTGGGGAGCTATCAATAGACACAAATGCGCATGGCCACTTTCGTGGGTCCAGCGTAGATATTGATGGACGCGATGTCCTTCGTTTCAATCTTGAAGCTGAGTGGGCAAACCAATGGACCCTAAGAAATGGCTTGGTCGCCCAAACCAAAGCCGAGGTCGCATTGGATACATTCAGAATTGTTCAAGATACGGGGTTTCATGACAACGAAACTGGAATTAGCCCTTATGGATTGGTAACGTTGCGCTACCCGATGATCCGCAAGAGTGCTGATATTACTCAAACTCTTGAACCCTTTGTTCAATTGGGTTGGACGGGAGGTGCAAATCTTAATGTCCCAATCGAAGAAAGTACTCGCGTTGAGTTTGATGAAGGTAACCTGGTGTCTCTTTCAAGATTCCCACGATTTGATCGTCGCGAACGGGGGAGCAATATCGCGCTTGGTATGAATTGGGGTCGCTATAACCCAATGGGATGGAGCAGCACGCTAACGCTTGGCCAGGTTTTACAAGGTGACCCCGACAGTGGTTTTACCAAGACTTCAGGATTAGCAGGGGCAACCTCTGACTTTTTGATTGCAGGTCAACTGAAGGCACAATCTGGATTGGAGTTGATCGGACGTGGTATATTCAACGAGCGTTTTGATGTTGCCAAAGCAGAAGTGCGAGGCAGTTTGGCCATCAACAAAGCAAGGATTGGCGCAAGCTATACTTGGTTAACCGACGACTTAGCTGAAGAAAGACCAATTAAGGTCTCGGAGCTAACCTTCGATGGATTTTATCAAATCAGCGATAAATGGTCAGCAAACGCCAATTGGCGCTATAATCTCATCGACGATCGTGCATCGAAATCGGGCTTAAAAGTGACCTATCAAAACGAATGCGTTTCTGTTGACCTTTCGGTGAACAGAAGCAATCCATCATCAACGGTTGAGCCCTTGACCGATCTAGGGTTTAAAGTATCTCTAAAAGGGTTTTCAGGCTCCAACGGAACAAGACGATTCAAGCGATCATGCGGAAAGCAGACAAAATGACCAGTAAAACAGTGCTAAAAAGATTTGCGATAACGACGGTGATATGCGCAGCACTGGCTTTGCCCGCAGCAGCACAAAACCTGTTTGCGACTGTGGTTACTGTTGATGACACGGTCATTACAGAATTTGAAATTGGTCAACGTTCGCGATTTCTACAACTGATTGGTGCGCCAGGTTCTTCGCGAGATGGTGCGATTGAAGCGCTAATTGATGATCGCCTGAAAAGCCAATCGGCAAGCACAGTTGGACTAAGCTTAGATGCAGCAGGTCTCGCGGATGCGATGTCTGAGTTTGCTGGGCGTGTGAATCTACCGACGGAACAGTTTATAACGGCCTTGGCCGGTGCTGGCGTGTCCGAAGAGACTTTCCGCGATTTTGTCAGCACCAATATTCTGTGGAGGGATCTAATCCGCAGCCGCTACGGCAATCGTGTCCAGATCACAGAAGCAGATATTGACCGTGCATTAGGCACTTCAGGAAGTTCGAGTAGTATTCGGGTTCTTTTATCTGAAATAATCATCCCTGCCCCAGCACCCAGAGCTGCACAAGCTAGAGCTCAAGCCGAACAAGCCTCTAATGCAACGTCTGTGGCCGAGTTTTCGTCTTTTGCCCGTCGTTTCTCTGCGACTGCAACGCGGGGACGTGGCGGACGATTGGATTGGGTTCCATTGGCACAGCTGCCAACTCAGTTGCGCGGCGTCATCCTATCACTGGCACCCGGCGAGGTTTCGCCCCCTATTCCATTGCAGGGAGCTATCGCGTTGTTTCAGTTGCGTGATATTGAGGAAACGAGTGCACCGTCAGTTGAGTATTCAGCGATTGAATATGCTGCATATTACATGGCAGGCGGACGCACACCCAAAACCCTCGCCGCTGCTGAAAAGTTAGAAAGTCAAATCGATGTTTGCGACGATCTATATGGTGTCGCGAAAGGCAAACCGCCAGAAGCATTGGACCGAGGAACCCTTGCACCTAAAGACATCCCAGAAGACATTGCGATCGAACTGTCCAAGTTAGATCCGGGCGAAGTTTCAACCAACCTAACACGCTCCGATGGTGCGACATTGGTCTTCTTGATGATGTGTGGCCGAACAGCGGCACTAAACGAAGATGTCGGTCGGGATGTAGTTTCGACCAATTTACGCCAACAGCGCCTAAGTGGATACGCAGACAGTCTCATTAGTGAACTGCGCGCCGGTGCACGTATCATCCGCAAATGATTAAACCCATCGTGGTGAGCTGCGGAGAGCCAGCAGGTGTTGGTCCCGAAGTCACAGCCAAAGCATATGCACTCTTAGCTGGAGCAGTTCCGTTTGCTTATTTCGGGGATCCACGCCACTTGCCGGCTGGGACACCTGTTTCGTTGATCGAAGACCTGAGTGAGGTTCCTCAAGCAATGAGGCATGGCTTGCCGATTTTACGCCATGACTTTCCGGGTGATAGTGTTGAGGGCAAACCTGACCCTATGGATGCACAAGCTGTGATTGACGTCATTGCACGTTGCGTCGATATCGTGACAACGGGGGCCGCATCTGGCCTTTGCACAGCACCTATTCATAAGAAAGCACTCAAAGACGGCGCGCAATTTGCTTATCCGGGGCACACAGAATATCTGCAGGCTTTGGCCAAGTCAGGCCACGCGGTCATGATGCTTGCCAGCGACCAGCTGCGTGTTGTACCCGCGACGATCCATATCTCCCTGACCGACGTTCCAACCGCACTTACGTCCGCGCTTTTACGCAAGACTATCACGATTACCGATGCCGATTTAAGGACGCGCTTTGGTATCTATGCACCGCGCATAGCCGTTGCCGGCCTGAACCCACATGCAGGCGAAGGTGGTGCGATGGGGACTGAGGAACTTGATTGGATAGCCAATTTGTTGGACGATATGCGCAGTGAAGGTTTCCACCTAACGGGCCCATTACCTGCCGATACGATGTTTCATGCAGCGGCACGCGCACGTTATGATGTCGCCGTCTGCATGTATCACGACCAAGCGTTAATCCCTATAAAGACCCTCGACTTTGACCGAGGTGTGAATGTAACGCTTGGACTGCCGTTTATTAGAACGTCACCCGACCATGGAACAGCGTTTGATATTGCAGGCCAAGGTATCGCCAATCCCACCAGCATGATCGAAGCACTTAAATTGGCCTACCGATTGGCCCATAAGCAGGCAGCAGAATGAACGCGATAGACAACCTACCACCATTGCGTGATGTGATTGAAACCCACGGACTGAATGCGCGTAAATCTTTAGGGCAGAATTTTTTGCTCGATTTAAACCTCACTTCCAAAATCGCCCGACAGGCTGGCGATGTGACCGAATGCGATGTCTTAGAAATTGGACCAGGGCCTGGTGGTTTGACACGTGGACTATTGGCGCAAGGTGCACGCCGAGTTTTGGCCATTGAAAAAGATGCGCGTTGTTTACCGGCTCTTGCTGAGATCTCGGATGCTTACCCTGATCGGTTACAAGTCATCGAGGGCGATGCACTTGAAATTGATCCGCTGGAGTATCTGACACCTCCGATCCGTGTGGCAGCAAACCTGCCGTATAATGTTGGTACCGAGTTATTGGTACGCTGGTTAACTCCAAAAGCGTGGCCGCCTTACTGGCAAAGCTTAACGCTGATGTTTCAGCTTGAAGTCGCTCATCGCATTACCGCTACGCCGGGGTCTAAGGCATACGGGCGCCTTGCTATCTTGGCACAGTGGCGGGCTGATGCGCACATCGTTATCCAGCTGCCACCAAGCGCCTTCACACCTCCACCAAAAGTGTCTAGCGCAGTTGTACACCTGACCGCCCTACCCGAGCCACGATTTCCTGCCGATGCAAAAATATTGTCACGTGTTGTAGCTGCCGCCTTTGGCCAAAGACGCAAGATGCTGCGGGCCTCGCTTAAGGGCGTAGCACCTGATATTGAAGACCGATTGATAGCGGCGGGCATCAAACCAACGGAGCGTGCAGAACAAGTGCCCCTTGAAGGGTTTTGTGCCTTGGCACGCGCTGTTGCACAAAAATAAACGCGGTCCCGTTAGGAACCGCGTTTCGAAACTTAATAGCAATTTAGAGACCGCTCACTCTGCCGCGTCTGGTGCCTCAGATACCGGTGCTTGTGCATCCGTTGTTGCAGGTGCCTGATCGGTACTTTGTTCCACGGGCTTAGTCCTTGGTTTGCGACGCTGCCGCTGTTTTGGCTTTGGCTGAGTTTCTGGTGTTTCGACCAAACCACTCTCAGCACCCGTTTCCATCACGTCAGGTTGAGGTGCATCTGAAGGGTCGGCTGATACCTCGGCTTGTTCAACAGGTTTTGGCTGTGAAGCGGCTTGTTGTTCTTGGCGTGCGAGACGTTCTTCGCGTTCACGATCGCGTTCGATTTGGCGCTCACGATTTTGGCGTTCTTGCTCCTCGCGGCGCACTTCCATCTCACGGGTCGCTTCGCTTAGCATGCGCATGTAGTGCTCAGCATGCTGCTGGAATGTTTCCGTCGCAACGCGGTCATTTGACAGTTGGGCATCGCGGGCGAGCTGATTGTATTTGTCGATGATCTGTTGCGGCGTACCGCGAACTTTGCCCTCAGGACCAGAACTGTCGAAAACACGGTTCATGACGTTGCCGCCACTTGCGTTGTTATTGTTGGAACGATTGCGATTGTTCTTAGAGCGCGAACGAGATCTTTGCGGTTTCATGTATTCAAATCAGCCTTCGTGATTGACGTATAGTCTGAAATTCGGCGGCGCTTCTTGCGTCAAATATAACCGAACCAGCGAGTGATGGGCTTAAAATCGTTTGGGACCTCCCTTTAAGGAATCCAACTCAACGACACGTTTGAATAACCATGCTGGTACGTTTGGGGCAAGTAAAAAACAGAGTCGTCTATAGATTACCGCCAAATTAGTTGTAATTTACCGAATTATTGGGGTTTCTCAGCACAGATAACCCGATCGCGCCCATCGATGTCTTGCAATAGACGCGGATTCGTCCAGCCTGCCTTGGCAAACAATTCAACAACTTCAGGACCTTGTTGCCAGCCGATTTCAGCTAACAAGCGCCCCTGAGTTTCAAGGAACTGTTGCCCTAATTCGGCGAGAACTCGGTATCCGGTCAATCCGTCGGCCTCATCCGTCAACGCCATTCGGGGTTCATGAAGGCGTAACTCAGGACTAACAAACGCCATTTCTTCTTCGGCCAGATATGGCGGATTTGAAACAATCAGATCATATTGCCCGCGTACTGCGCCAAACCAATCCGATTGAAAAATATCAGCACGTTTTTCAACGCCGTTGAAAACTGCATTGGCGGCAGCTTGCAAACATGCGGCTTCGCTCAGATCCGTGCCGACGCCAACCGCGCTTTCGCGCTCAGCCAAGAGCGTGACAAGAATACAGCCTGAACCCGTTCCAATATCCAATACAGTCGCAAACGGTTCAGCCAAGGCAGTCTCGATCAACGTTTCAGTGTCGGGTCGTGGATCCAATACATCCCGACTAACTTTGAACCGACGGCCGTAAAATTCGCGCTCCCCAATCAAATGAGAAACCGGCACACGTGATTCACGCAACCTGATCATATTTTCATAACGCTCTGATATTTCGGCAGAGATGTCGTCCGGCGCGATCAATGTTATCCGTGAGGCATCAATCTTTGCCGCATGGGCCAGCAGAACACGCGCATCACGTGCCGGATCATCGACGCCAGCTTCGCGCAAACGGCCTGTTGCAGCAACCATTGCTTGGGCTGCAGTGGTCATTCGCCCATCGCAGCTATTAGGCGCGCTTGACCATCAGCAGTCAATGCGTCAACAATTTCGTCCAAATCGCCGCCCATAATCGCGTCCAGCTTATAAAGCGTGAGGTTAATACGGTGATCCGTCATACGCCCTTGCGGGAAGTTATAAGTGCGAATGCGTTCTGAACGATCACCAGTCCCCACTTGGGACGCTCGATCGGCGCTGCGTTCGTCATCCACACGGCTGCGTTCTTGATCATACAAGCGGGCGCGTAACACCTGCATTGCAATCTCACGGTTACGGTGTTGGGACTTTTCAGAGCTGGTGACAACAAGACCAGTTGGCAAATGCGTAATGCGTACCGCACTATCAGTTGTGTTCACGTGCTGGCCGCCAGCCCCAGATGAGCGATAGGTATCGATCCGGATATCACTTGCTTCGATCTTGATGTCCACATCTTCGGCCTCAGGGAGAACCGCTACAGTGGCCGCGGACGTATGGATACGACCGCCGCTTTCAGTCGTGGGGACACGTTGAACACGGTGTACGCCGCTTTCATACTTCAAGCGTGCAAAGACGTTTTCGCCTTTGATATGGGCGACGACCTCTTTGACACCACCCAATTCGGTTGTCTGTTCTTCAATGATCTCGACCTTCCAACCATTCGCTTCAGCGTAACGTTGGTACATGCGCAACAAATCGCCTGCAAACAGTGCCGCCTCGTCACCGCCTGTTCCGGGTCGAATTTCAAGCATTGCAGGCTTTGCATCAGCGGCATCTTTGGGCAACAAAGCCAGCTGTAAGGCAGCCTCTGCATCGGGTAAATCGGCCTTAAGACGTGGCAATTCCTCACGAGCAAGTTCAGCCATGTCAGGATCGGCCAACATTTCTTCGGCCTCTTCCATGTCACTGATAATCTGACGGTAGGCCATGATTTGTTCAACAACGGGCTTCAAGTCTGAATATTCTTTGGCCAAAGCTGCAATATCTCCACCTCCGGTCCCATCGGACATGGAGGCTTCAAGAAATTGAAAGCGCTGATTAATCTGTTCTAGGCGATGTGCTGGGATCATACTTTGTTCCTGCGCGATAGTTGTGATTTGGTCAATAGCCTAGGCTGTGTTACCGTCAAAACATGAAGCGTTTAACTTGCATATTGCTGATGTTAAGCCAACCGGTTTTGGCGGATGTCACGACGCCCCAAGGGGGCACAATCGATTGTTTCTGTACGGATAAATCTGGCAGCCGGATTGAATTGGGAGAAACCATCTGCTTGTAGGTGGATGGCCGCATGTTCATGGCGCAGTGTCAGATATCGCTGAATGTACCTATGTGGCGCGAAATGCAGCAAGGATGCTTTACCAGTTCACTCAAGCACCGCCTTCAATTGCTCCAATCGCGCAGCGTTAACGCCGAGGTCACTTTTCCCAAATCGTAGACGTGCAAAAATTTTGATGGTTTCGTCAGACCGTTCGATCGTTGTGTAGTCGGGATACCCCATCAATTTGCTTCGCGTGATGTATGTCAAATGCCCCTCCTCAACAGTACCTGCCAACACCGCTGTGCGCGGCAACTTCGACATCATTTCAATCAGACGTTCGAAGACGTCAGGGCTATTGGGGACGATGCGAACCGCACCGCCTGCAAGATCAATGTCGCCCTCATTCGGAATAGAAATATGCCAGCGACTGGGATCAGATGGTGCCAGACGGACATAGGCCGCAAAGGCAACGACAAGACTGAGCAATAAATAAAGGAACATTCGCATCACCACTTTTTGTTGGGTTTCTTGTTGCAAGTAAGTTCGTTGCACTGACCAATAGAACTAGCGATAGGTCACACCGGGTACGACGCATAGCATCTCATAAAGCAAATTCGCACCCGTCAACGCGGTATTCCCTGTCATATCATAGGGCGGGGACACTTCGACTAGATCACAGCCCACGATATTCAGCCCCTTCAAACTACGTATCAATTCCAGTGCTTGCGGCGTTGTGAGGCCACCAATCTCCGGTGTCCCTGTACCTGGCGCATATGCGGGATCAAGACTGTCAATGTCATAGGAAATATATGTAGGGACATCGCCGATATCGCGCCGTATTTCTGCACCAAGATTTGCAAGCGACTTGTGCCAAAGCTCATGCGCAGGAAAATGTTGGAATCCCCAACCCTCAGCTTCGCTAAAGTCTTCGGCTGAATAACCGGTTCCGCGCAACCCAACCTGATAAGTCTTCGCCGGTATTATCAACCCCTCTTCGTAAGCGCGGCGGAACACCGTGCCATGAGTTTCGCGTTCGCCAAACATTTCGTCATTCACATCAGCATGCGCATCAACATGAACCAGGGCGACCGGACCGTGACGTTTTGCAATTGCGCGCAGGATCGGCAAGGTGATTGAGTGATCACCACCAATAGCCATTGGGACCACATTATACTTTAGGATTGCGTCGTAACTATCTTTAATAATGGACAAACTTTGGCTCAAAGAAAACGTGTTGATTGCCAGATCACCAATGTCCGCCACCTGCAGGCTGTCAAAGGGTGCAGCACCTGTTTGCAAGTTAAATGGACGTAGCATTGCGGATTCAGCGCGAACTTCTTTTGGTCCAAACCGTGTTCCTGACCGCCAGGACGTCCCAATATCCATTGGGATGCCCAAAACCGCGACATCCAATCCAGCCAAATCATTGGCAGATGGTAGGCGCATGAATGTATTGGGCCCTGAAAATCGCGCGAGGTCATTGCCGCTGATTGGTTGGTTTTTATCCGCCATTTCGCAATCTCCATCCCAACAAGCAGCAAAGCTCTGTCGCGACATGGGCGCCTGCGATCGCAGTGGCCCCCGTAGTATCAAACGGAGGTGAAACCTCGACCACATCCCCGCCTTTGATATTGATCCCGGCGAGGTCGCGTAGCAGCACAGCCGCTTGGGCCGATGTTAAGCCACCCCAAACCGGCGTGCCCGTGCCCGGCGCATAGGCTGGGTCCAAACCATCAATGTCAAACGTCAGGTAAGTTGGATGGTCGCCCACAATTTTTTTAGCTCGTCGTGCAACTTCTGCAGCACCGATTTTATGGACCTCGCGCGCATCAATGATGTTGACGCCCAACGTGTCTTCGTTATGCGTTCTGATCCCGATTTGAACTGACCGTGCAGGATCCACCAATCCCATTTTGACGGCTTTATAAAACATCGTACCATGATCTACGCGGTCCATGTTGTCGTCAGCCCACGTGTCCGTGTGCGCATCCACCTGGATTAAAGACATTGGGCCATACTTTTCGGCATAGGCCTTTAGGATCGGGAAACTGATATAGTGATCACCACCCAGTACAATCGACGCAGCGCCTGCATTTAAAATGCCACGGATGTGGTCCGTCAAGGCGGCGGGAAATGCAGGGATATTGGCGTAGTCGAATGCCAGATCACCGTAATCCACAATCGCGGTTTCTGTCAGCGGATCAAAAGGCCATCCATAGACAGCATCAGGTGCTTGCAAAGCGGATGCTTCACGGATCGCACGGGGTCCAAGACGTGTGCCCGGCCTGTTTGTAACCGCTTGATCGAAAGGAATACCCGTTACCGCGATATCGACTCCAGTCAGATCCTTGGTGTAACGACGGCGCAAAAACGACAACGCGCCACCAAAGGTATTTTCGTTTGTCAGCCCACGCAAATCTTCTCGAGTGAATGCATGATCAACTTGTTCCTTTGCGTCCTCAAGTCCCATGCTTAGCTCCCAACTGGTTGCGCTGTCTCAACCAAGCGCGCAAAAAATGATGCACCAACCGGTGCCACATCATCGTTAAAGTTGTACTCAGGGTGGTGGAGACCGGCACTTGGACCCTGCCCCATGAACAAATACGCACCGGAACGTTTTTGTAACATGTATGAGAAATCCTCGGATCCCATTACCGGTTCAAAATCATCAACGACAGCCTCATCACCGGACACATCGCGCGCGGCTTTGGTCGCCATCACAACACCCTCAGCTGAGTTATACGTCGCGGGATACCCACGATTATAGACTACATCGGCTTCGCAGCCATAACTTGCGGCTTGGCCCGCTACGATTTCTCTCAAACGCCGTTCTGCGAGATCGCGTACCTCTGGGGTAAAGCTGCGAACAGTCCCGTTCATATAGGCCGTATCAGGAATAACGTTGTCCACGGAGCCTGTATGAATTTGCGTGACAGAAATCACCAAACGTTCAGCTGCATCCACATTGCGACTCACTATAGATTGGATAGCCTGCGCTATGGAACAAGCCGCCAAAATTGGGTCAACAGTGCCATGTGGCATAGCCCCATGACCACCGCGCCCTTTGATATTGATATCAAACACATCGGCCCCTGCCATCAACGGACCAGTTGTTGTAAAAAAACCTCCGACTGGAAATTCAGGCATATTGTGGATCCCGTAAACTTGGGAAATGTCAAAGGTATCCAAGATACCCTCTTCGACCATCGCCTCCGCGCCACCCGTTGCTTCCTCATCAGGTTGGAAGATCAGCGCAACACGGCCAGAAAAGTTACGCGTCTCGCACAAGTATTTTGCCGCTCCCAATAGCATTGTTGTATGCCCGTCATGGCCGCAAGCATGCATACGACCCTCGTGGGTAGATTGATACTCCAAGCCTGTCGTTTCAATAATCGGTAGGCCGTCCATATCGGCACGCAAACCAATTGTCGGCCCGTTCCCTTGGCCATTAATAATCGCAACTATACCAGTTGTCGCAAATCCCGTTTGAATTTCATCAACACCGAATTCGCGCAATTTTTCTTCAACAAAAGCCGCTGTTTTGAAACACTCGCGCCCCAATTCTGGAATCGTGTGCAAATGCCTGCGCCAGCCGGTCATTTCATCGGCGTAGCCTGCGATACGATTAACGATTGCCATGGGTGGACTCCTTTGCCTTATGTCGCTCAAATGCATCCAACACTGAACACGAGGGCGCTGCAATGGCCGATACATTGATACATGACCAAGATGCTGGAATAGAGCGTTTACTAGAGATCATGCGTCGATTGCGAGATCCAAAAAACGGGTGCCCATGGGACATCGAACAAACTTTTGATACGATTGCACCCTATACGATCGAGGAAGCCTATGAAGTGGCTGACGCGATTGAACGCAAGGATTGGCCTGAACTTGAGGGCGAATTGGGCGACCTGCTGCTGCAAACAGTTTATCACACCGCAATGGGCGAAGAAGACGGGAAATTTAGCTTCCAATCCGTCGTACGCGCTATTTCAAATAAAATGGTAGCACGTCACCCGCATGTGTTTGGCGATGAATCCCGCGATAAGTCCGCAGAACAGCAAACGCGCGATTGGGAAGCCATCAAGGCGGCCGAACGTGCTGGCAAAAAGCAAGGCGGCGCATTGGACGGCGTTGCGGTTGGCCTGCCATCCCTCCTTCGCGCCTACAAACTGCAAAACCGCGCAGCGCGCGTCGGTTTCGATTGGCCAAGCACTGATCAAGTTATCGATAAAATCCAAGAAGAAGCTGCTGAACTGGTGGAGGCACGTGACGAGCTAACCCACGAAGAAATGACTGAAGAGTTTGGCGATTTGATGTTCGTTATGGCCAACCTAGCGCGCCACCTCAAGATCGAGCCCGAAGAAGCGTTGCGCGCTGCAAACGCCAAATTCACAAGGCGTTTTGAAGGTGTCGAAGCCAAATTGGCCGAGATTGGCAAAACACCCGCTCAAAGTGACCTTGCTGAAATGGATGCCCTTTGGGACGCCGTTAAGGCTGATGAGCGGAAAAGCGGCTCAACGAAGTAAGCGACGACTTCTTTCCTTAACTTATCTGCTTGAACCGCTTATCTATTCATTGAATTGAACCAACTTAACCCACGGATCCTGACATGCCCCCACGTAAGATCATTATCGATACGGACCCCGGACAGGACGATGCTGTTGCTATTCTTTTGGCACTTTCCAGCCCTGAAGACATGGAGGTTCTTGGTATCACTGCTGTTGCGGGCAATGTACCGCTTGAATTGACCCAAAAGAACGCTCGGATCGTGTGCGAACTTGCGGGCAAAACGGATGTACCGGTTTTTGCAGGTTGTGACCGGCCATTGGGTCGTCAGCTTGTGACTGCGGAACATGTCCACGGAAAAACAGGGTTGGATGGCCCAAGTTTGCCTGATCCTACAATGCCAATGCAAGATCAGCACGCTGTTGACTTCATAATAGAAACGCTGCGCCGCGAGGATGCGGGAACCGTCACCTTGTGCGTGCTGGGCCCTTTGACCAACATAGCTACGGCTTTTGAAAAAGCCCCTGACGTTATAGAGCGTGTGCAACAGATCGTTCTGATGGGTGGTGCATATTTTGAGGTTGGAAATATTACACCTACTGCAGAATTCAACATCTACGTCGACCCAGAAGCTGCTGAAATTACGTTTAAAAGTGGTGTCGATATTGTTGTGATGCCGCTTGATGTAACGCACAAGGCACTGGTCACTCAGCCACGTAACGACGCCTTCCGCGACCTTGGAACCCCATCAGGTATTGCGGTGGCGCAAATGACCGATTTTTTCGAACGCTTCGACAAAGAAAAATACGGCTCAAACGGAGCACCTTTGCATGACCCTTGCGTCACTGCCTATTTGATAGCCCCCGAATTATTTTCAGGACGCCGTATTAACGTAGAAATCGAAACCCGATCCGACTTGACCCGCGGAATGACAGTGGCCGATTGGTGGGGTGTTACAGATCGCCCAGCCAACGCGACATTCATTGGCGATTTGGACGCTGACGGGTTCTTTGCACTCCTGGTTGAACGGATTGGTCGCCTGTGAGCGCTGTTCTTACGCTTGGCAAACCCGAGCATCTTGAAAAGCTGTTTGCCATGGTCACCTCGTATCATGCGGAAGCTGGCATTACCTTATCGGACGAAGCGCGCCTTGCGGGCGTGGCCCCACTGCTTGAGGGCATACCGCATGGCATTGCCTATCTTATTGGCCCGCCGCGGTCCCCCATAGGCTACATCATCATCACCTTTGGGTGGTCTTTGGAGCTAGGTGGAATGGACGGAACTATCAATGAGTTCTACGTACGCTCTGGCGTACGTGGGCGTGGTGTAGCAACAGAAACATTGCAAAAGCTGCCCAAAGCCCTGGGCGACGCCGGATTGGTTGCATTGCATCTGCAACTCAACAATGTTGACGACACCAACAGACGACTTTTCACCCGTGTCGGCTTTGCTGTACGTGAAAACCACCATGTGATGACCCGCAAATTCTAATTTAGCCACAAGGTTTGCTCATGCCGCTTAATATTCCATTTGATAACACTTATGCAGGACTACCTGAGGGCTTTTTTTCATCTCAAAATCCAACGCCTGTAAAAGCGCCCTCCTTGATCGCTTTCAATAAAGACCTGGCAAATCTGCTTGGTATTAATGGTGGTGATATCGATGAAATGGCACAGACCTTTGCGGGCAATGCTGTCCCAACGGGTGCCGCACCCCTCGCTCAGCTGTATGCCGGCCACCAATTTGGAAATTATAATCCGCAATTGGGAGATGGCCGTGCGGTCTTGATGGGTGAGGTCGTCGGTACTGATGGTGTGCGCCGTGACATTCAGTTAAAAGGCTCTGGGCCCACTACATACAGTCGCAATGGTGATGGTCGTGCGTGGCTTGGCCCAGTATTACGAGAATACGTCGTGTCCGAGGCCATGCACGCTCTTGGCATTCCGACGACACGTGCTCTGGCAGCTGTGCAAACAGGCGAACCTGTATTCCGCGAGGCTGCGTTTCCCGGCGCTGTGTTAACGCGTGTAGCAAGGAGCCATTTGCGCGTTGGAACATTTCAGGTTTTTGCCCATCGCGGTCAACTTGAAAACCTCCAAACGCTGACGGACTATGCCATTCAACGCCATTACCCTGATGCCACTGGCCCGATGGGATTACTGCGCGCGGTCTGTGCCGCCCAAGCTAAATTGATAGCAGCGTGGATGTCTGTCGGTTTTATTCACGGCGTCATGAACACCGACAACTGCTCAATAAGTGGTGAGACAATCGATTACGGCCCCTGTGCATTTATGGACGCATATGCTGAGCGGCGTGTGTTCAGTTCGATTGATCGCGGTTCACGCTATGCCTTCGCCAACCAGCCTGACATTGCCGTCTGGAACATGGCGCAACTGGCGACTTCGCTCTTACAGCTGGCAACCGACAAAGAAGCTGCCGTTGAAGAAGCGACAGCGATTGTTCATGCAATGCCATCACAACTTGAGGCCGAATGGCTAAAGAGATTTGGTGCAAAACTCGGCATCGCTAACGCTTCACCAGCGGATCATGCAATGATTGAAGACTTACTTCGAATGATGGAGAAAGACGGTTCTGATTACACCAACACCTTTGCAGCTCTAAGGACTGATACTGCTCGTGACCAGTTTACAAATCGCGACTCCTTTGATGCATGGGCGGTTTCGTGGCGGGAACGCCTGACGCAAGAAAAAGAGCCAACGGCGACGATGGCAACTGCGAACCCTGTTATCATTCCACGCAATCATAGGATTGAGGAAATGATCCAAGCCGCCGTCGCCGGTGATTTGGATCCATTTGAGCGATTGAATGCCGCGCTGGCGACCCCCTTCGAGACAACACACAGTAATTTGCACCGCGCGCCCTCGGCGGCAGAGATCGTTCCTGCTACTTTTTGTGGAACCTAACGACGATTGATCAAGAAGATGCCGCTAGAAACCAAGCCAAGCGCCAACCAGATTTGAAAGCCAATCTGCTCATCCAAAAGCACCCCCCCCAAGATCACGGCAAAAACCGGCGATAAAAAGCTAAACGAAGCAACGGAAGATGCAGGGTACATTTTCATCAGCGCAAACCAGATCAAAAAACCAAAGCTGGCAACAGCAATGATTTGGAACAACATTCCGGCGATATGAATAACTTCTAGCTCACGGATGAAGCCGCCAAAGAATGGCGAGGCTATTAACAACAACGGCGCTGATACAATTAATTGCCAGATCAATTGCTGCTCCGTAGGAACCTCAGACAATGGCGTTACACGTACGCATAAAACTATTCCTGCCCAACTAAGCGCCGCGCCGAGGGCCAGTAGATCGCCCAAAAGCGAAACTTGTCCTGAACTACGGTCTAACACTGCCAAAGCCACCCCCAACATAGCAAGGCCAAGGCCAAGCGCCCGCAGAGCAGACAAGCGCTCGCCCGGCAATAAAACATGCGCGAACAAGGCCAGCCAAACGGGCATAGAATAAAATATGATCGACGTGCGTGATACCGTGGTCAGATCTAGTGCCGTAAACAGACACATAAATTCAAACGTAAAAAACAGCCCCGCAACGATTCCACCCGTCAAAGCCGCGCGCGGGAGTGCAATCCCGACCCCTCTCCAAGACATCCAAACCATCAGAACCAGCATCGCGCCTAACGATCGGATACCTGCGCCAAAGACGGGTTCAAACCCACCAGACGTCACTTTGATAACAACCTGATTAAAGGCCAAATGCAGCGCAAAAAGCGATAATGCGATCGCCCCAAAGGTATCCATATGTGTTTTGCGTTCCATCGGAGCACAAGGCCGCGCAAACACTGTGATGTCAATGCAGGGCGTGCAAGCCCCAACAAACCTGTCAAACTACTCCAGATTGATTCTGGTATTTATTAGAGAGTGATAAAATGAGTTTGATGAGCACATTGGCCAAAGTAGCTATTGGCGTTGCCGTTGCAAAAGGTGCTGGCGCAATGATGAACAAAAATGGCGGAGTAACCCAAGCCTCAAGTGGTGGCGGATTGGGTGGGCTTTTGGGCAGTTTGGCCGGTGACAGCGGTTCAAGTGGGGGCGGAATGCAAGATATGTTGGGCGGCCTTTTGGGTGGTAATACTGGTGGTGGTGCTGGTTGCCTTGGTGGTTTGCTCGAAAGCCTAGGCGGCTCATAGGGTGGCGCTCAAGCTGGCGGCCTTCAGGAAATGCTTTGTAGTCTCGTGGCTTCTGGTGGCGCTGGCGGCTCAATGGGTGCATTGACAGGTGCAATGGGTGGCAATGCAGCTACAGCCCCTGCCCAAAACAATTCCAGCTTTGGCGCAGTTTTGAATTCAGCATTTGATGCAAATCCAGAACCAGCTATTGAACCAACTTAAGATCAAGAAGCCATTGCTGCTTTAATGCTGCGTGCCATGATCCAAGCAGCGAAATCTGACGGTACTTTGGATGATGCGGAGCGTGAAAAACTGATCGGTCAGTTGGGCGATGACGTCGACAGTCAAGAAGCCGCATTTGTTCAAGCAGAAATGAAAGCACCGGTTGATGTGGATGCTTTGGTTGCACAGGTTCCAAATGGGATGGGTCCACAAGTTTATGCGATGTCCGTCATCGCGATCAACTTGGATTCCCAAGTGGAAGCACAATACCTCCACAAACTCGCGCAGGGTTTGAGATTGAGCGTCGAGACGATCAACGATGTCCACGCACAATTGCGTGTGCGTTCACTCTACGCTTAATACAGTCCAACATGTGAAACGAAAGACGCCGGAGCAACCTATTGCTCCGGCGTCTTTTTTATTTCCTATCAGGAAGCAGCTGAGCCGCCGCCGCCAGAGCGACGACGTTGACCGCCACCACCACCGGGCTTACCGCCGCCACCGGGGCGACCACCGCCACCAGAACGACCGCCACCGCCGCCACCCGGACGTCCACCGCCAGGGCGACCACGACCGCCACCGCCACCGCGCTGCTTTGGTTTCACTTCTTCAGAGGGTTCCCACATACGACCTGACGCGACTGGAATAGTCATCTTCATGGTTTTTTGGATATCTTTCAGTTCTTTCATTTCGTCGGGTGCACAGAATGCAATTGCTGCCCCGTCTTTGCCCGCACGTGCTGTACGGCCAATGCGGTGAACATAGTTGTCTGGCACGTTTGGCAGTTCGTAGTTGTAGACGTGTTTCACGTCTGGAATGTCCAAACCACGGGCCGCAACATCTGTCGCCACCAACACTTTGATTTGACCTGCTTTGAATGCGGCAATCGCACGGTCACGTTGGCCTTGGGATTTGTTGCCGTGGATCGATCCCGCTGCATAACCCGCTTTTTCGAGGGTCTTAGACAGCTTTTCCATACCGTGTTTTGTGCGGCCAAAGACCAACGCACGCTCGTCGCGGTGTTTGTCCAACATTTCGATCAACAGTTTGGATTTCTCAGCCTTCGCAATAAAGTGGATTTCCTGTGTGACTTTGTCTGCCACTTTACCCGGAGGTGAAACTTCGATGCGGATCGGGCTAGTCAAATAGCTGTTAGCGATCTCGTTCATTTGTTTTGGCATCGTGGCCGAGAACAACATCGTCTGACGGTCTTTGGGCAACATAGATGAAATGCGGCGCAATGCGTGGATAAAGCCGAGGTCCAGCATTTGGTCTGCTTCGTCCAAAACAAGAAATGATGTTTCTTGCAGGTTCAAAGCACGGCGTTCCATCAAGTCGATCAAACGACCCGGTGTCGCGACCAATAGGTCCATGCCACGCTCAACGCGGTTGATCTGTGCTTTGATAGACTGGCCACCAACAACGAGACCCGTTTTCAACGGCGTGCCGTCTGTCAACGTTTTCAAGGTCGCTGCAATTTGGCTGGCCAATTCGCGCGTTGGCGCAAGGATCAACCCCCTTACGGTCTTTTGGGCAGGCTTACCGCCTGCTTCCATCATTTTAGCAATCAACGGCACACCAAAGGCCGCTGTCTTACCTGTACCCGTTTGGGCAAGGCCCATAACATCCCGCCCGTTCATGGCATGTGGGATTGCTTGTTTCTGGATAGGTGTTGGATCTTTTAGACCCATGTCATGTAACCGCTTAACCAGTTGGTCTGGCAGGCCCATCATTTCAAAATCGCTCATTGTATTCCTTTGGCCCACCCCACAAAAGAGTAAACACGTCATAAGGTCACACAGACGGATCACGTGCCACGGCCAAATGCCTATGGTACGTCCACTGCGCTGTGCCCCACGCGTGATTTTGGGATCAAAGGCGATACTGCTGACGTCGAATTTTCTCGTACGTTCATATGACTGCTCACGCGGCAGACAGTATCACTTGAGGTCCACATGAGGGGTGAGGCGTGATAAGTCAAGCGAAACGCCAATTGTCTGCTGGCCCCTGTGCGCAAAGGTCGCTAAGTAGGAAAACCAAGATACGACAGATTGAGATCGCCATGCATCGACCCATCATCGCCCGTTGCGAAGCTAAAGCGCTTCGTATGACAACGCCTCGACGTGTCATTGCACAGGTATTGCAAGATAGCGATGATCACCCAGATGTGGAAGAATTGTTTGCACGAGCAAATGCAATTGATGAAGGTATTTCGATCGCTACGGTTTACCGCACAGTCAAACTGTTTGAAGAAGCGGGCATTCTGGACAAGCTAGAATTTGGTGACGGACGCGCCCGTTATGAAGATGCTGAACGCGAGCACCATGATCACCTGATTGATATGAATTCGGGTGAAGTTATTGAATTTGTGGATCCCGACATCGAGGCCTTGCAAGAAAAGATAGCGGCCAAGTTGGGCTATGAACTGCGCGGTCACCGCCTTGAGCTATACGGCGTCCCGAAAAAGCCCTGACGTCACATTCATCGCTCACAGATGGACAAGCCTAAAACACAGGCATAAGGCTGGCATAACACTTTAATTTGTTAGGCCAAACCCCATGGACAATTTACGCGGCGCAGCCTTGATGATCTTGGCAATGTTTGGCTTTGCAGTCGAAGACATGATGGTAAAAGTCATTTCGGTTGATATGCCAACAGGTCAAATCATCTTTTTGCTCGGTGGTGGTGGTGCCATCGTTTTTGGCATTTTGTGTCGCCTTCAAGGGCAGCCGCTGTTTGAGAGCAAGATGCTGTCTCGTCCCATTTTGTTGCGGTCCCTTGCCGAACTGATAGGTACATTGGGATATGTAACAGCGATTACGCTAACACCCATTTCAACAGCTTCTGCCATTTTGCAAGCAACCCCACTTCTCGTTACTTTGGGTGCTGCAGTTCTGTTCGGGGAAATGGTAGGCTGGCGCCGTTGGTCCGCAATCTTTGTTGGTTTCTTCGGTGTACTGTTGATCATCCGCCCAGGCACCGAAGGGTTTGACCAGCTGTCGTTGATTACCCTAGTCGGCGTGCTGGGCCTTGCGGGGCGTGATTTGGCAACGCGCGGCGTGCCGAAAGAAACATCGTCCATGCAATTAAGCTTTCTCGCGTTTTTAACGTTGGTACCGGCCTCAATGATCCTGTCATGGGGCGCAAAAACACCGTGGATTGCGCCAACGCAAACCATTTGGTTGCTGGTGATCGGAGCTACAATCATCACTGCCCTCGCCTATTACGCCATTGTTGCGGCCATGCGCGTTGGAGAAATCAGTTTTGTAACCCCCTTCCGGTACACTCGGTTGGTTTTTGCCCTGATCTTTGGAATCGTGATCTTTGGCGAACGCCCAGATGTGTTAACGCTAACAGGTTCGGCGATCATAGTGTTGTCAGGCATCTACACAGTTTGGCGTGAAAGACGTATCAAGCAGGCTATTTAGTCGCTAAATCGGAATTCTTCGTCGCAAATATAGGTCAAAACCCTTTTACAAAGACCCTTGGGCTTGTAAGAGACCCATAACCATTCAAAATCCAAGGACATGCACCTATGAGCATCATTATTGATATCCACGCCCGCGAAATCCTCGACAGCCGAGGCAATCCTACGGTCGAGGTGGATGTGATCCTCGAAGACGGCACAATGGGCCGCGCAGCTGTTCCATCTGGCGCCTCTACTGGTGCGCACGAAGCCGTTGAAAAACGCGATGGCGACAAGTCACGTTATTTCGGTAAAGGCGTTCTTGAGGCCTGTAATGCAGTCAACGGCGAGATCGCTGAAAACTTGGTTGGTATGGACGCAACCGAGCAAGTCGAAATCGACAGCATGATGATCGAGCTGGATGGCACGAAAAACAAATCACGTCTTGGTGCGAACGCGATCCTTGGCGTATCCTTGGCAGTGGCCAAAGCAGCGGCTGATTTCACATCGCAGCCATTGTTCCGCTATGTTGGTGGCACATCTGCGCGCATGTTACCTGTTCCAATGATGAACATCATCAACGGTGGTGAGCACGCGGATAACCCAATCGACATCCAAGAATTCATGATCATGCCAGTGTCAGCGACCAACATCCGCGACGCAGTGCGCATGGGTTCTGAAGTGTTCCATACGCTTAAAGGTGAATTGTCAGCAGCCGGCCTGTCCACAGGTATCGGAGATGAAGGTGGCTTTGCTCCAAACATTAGCTCGACCCGCGATGCATTGGATTTCATCCTGAAGTCCATCGAAAAAGCGGGCTACAAACCAGGCAAAGACATTTACCTCGCGCTCGATTGTGCTGCGACTGAGTACTACAAAGACGGCAACTACGTCATGGCTGGAGAAGGCAAAACACTGTCTTCAGCTGAAAACGCGGCTTACCTTGCAGCGCTTGCAAATGATTACCCTATCATCTCAATCGAAGACGGCATGGCGGAAGATGACTGGGACGGTTGGAAGGCTTTGACTGACCTAATTGGCGACAAAGTACAGTTGGTGGGTGACGACTTGTTCGTGACAAATCCAGTGCGTTTGGCTGAAGGTATCAAACGTGGCAGCGCGAATTCAATGTTGGTAAAAGTGAACCAAATCGGTACGTTGACAGAGACACTTCAAGCAGTTGAAATGGCGCACCGCGCTGGTTTCACCAATGTTATGTCGCACCGTTCTGGCGAAACAGAAGATGCAACAATTGCTGATCTAGCCGTTGCAACTAACTGTGGTCAAATCAAAACCGGTTCATTGGCACGCTCAGATAGATTGGCCAAATACAACCAGTTGATCCGCATCGAAGAGGCATTGGGCGAAACAGCGCAATACGCTGGTCGTTCTATCCTACGCTAAGCGATTTCACATGCGGGCGGCACGGATCGCCCGCATGTATCTCGTCAATCAAACGTTCTGAAACCGATCGGGGCGATAGTTGGCGATGAGACCCGCGTGATAATTGCTGGTCGCCTTATCCAAAACCTCACCTGCTAAAATTTCTGCCATAATCGGTGCTAGTGTTATGCCGGAATGCATGACAGCTGCGAACACGCCATCTGGACCGCAGGCACCAACAACGGGCAAACCATCTTTGGGAACAGGGCGTTGAGCAAACGCCACCTCCTCCCAATTCAAGTCGATTGATGGGATCAATACATTCAAACGCTCCATTGCCTCGTCGGCAAGCACATCGGGGCGACTTGAAACATGGGTTTGAGTGTCTGATTGATGAGAGGCCACTGTCGGGGCTAAAATATGCCCGCTTGGCAATTGGCGGAACTCTTGGCTTGGGGCAACTAACACATGCGATAGGATCGGTTTTACGGCTTGGCTACGCATCATCAGCCCAGGACGCAGTAACATTGGCAGTTCAACATCTAACGAAGCCAGCAGTTTTGCGCTTCCAGTGCCGCCCGCCACGATAACGCGGTCTGCGGGGATGACACCGCCGATCGTCGAGACACCGACAACTTGACCGCCTTTCGTTTCAATGCCCTCAACATGGCAGCCCGTAATCAAACGTGCACCTGAAGCTGCGAGTAAATCTGCACTTATCTGCACACCATCAACAGCGGCGTCTTGAGGGAAATACAATGCGCGTTCGGGGGGCGCTACAACCGGTTCAAGTTGTTGAAACTGTGAGTTATTCAATACCTCGACGTCATATCCCATAGCTTTAAGATCGGCGGCTTGGTTGTCAAAGGCATCTCCCTGTTCCTCCCAACATAAACATCCCGACCACGTGATCGCATTGGTGTGCAGTGCGTCATTCAACCGTCTGTAGCTGGCAATGCCTTCAGCGCGGATATTGTGATGCAACTTATTTACGTAAAAGCTTGCGTTCACCCAGCCAAAGGAACGTCCTGTCGCCCCTGCAGCAGGCCCACTGGCGTCTATGACCGATACGTCCGCAACTTGTTGGGACAAGGCGAATGCGAGGCTTGCGCCAACGATCCCTGCTCCAATTATGACAACCTGCATTGCGATCTTCCTTGCGTTGCTTTGACGCCAGCATAAGATAGCAGAATGACAGCACAAGACATCATCGACCGCCTATCACTCGAACCTCACCCTGAGGGTGGATTTTATCGCCAAACATGGCGTGCCGAAAACGAAGGACGCGCGGTTGGGACCTGTATCTATTTCCTATTGAAAGACGGTGGTCATAGCCATTGGCACAAGGTCGATGCCACCGAAATTTGGCTTTATCACGCAGGTGCACCGCTGGTTCTGTCCTTGTCAGAGACGGATGCAGGACCTGCCACCGATCACCTTTTGACGCCTGATTTATCCAAAGGTGAACCACAACTGATTGTGCCAGAGGGTCATTGGCAAGCGGCTCGGACAACAGGCGATTATACGTTGGTTAGCTGTACTGTGTCGCCCGGTTTTGAATTTGAAGGTTTCACACTGGCCGCGCCGCGTTTTGAAATTCCGCGTTCTTAATCAGGTTCTTGGATAGCTTAACGTTCCACCAGAAACTGCTGCACGAACGCCAGTGGTACTGGGGCAAGACGTTGGCAATCCGCGTGCAACCCTTACGGCCAGATAGGCAAAGGCTTGCGCCTCAAGCATATCCCCGTCCAATCCAACGCTCTCGATTTCAACAACGGGGCACTCGAGCGACACTTCGAGCATCTTCATCAAAACGGGATTTTTGCGTCCACCACCTGTCACCAAAACCTTGCTTGGTGGACGTGGGCAATGCTGCATTGCCTCCGCAACCCCAGCCGCGCACATAGCCGTTAACGTCGCAGTCGCATCGGGATCTGACAGCTCTTTCACCAAGTTTATCATTTCGGAAAAATCGTTTCTATCCAACGACTTTGGCGGCAATCTTGAGAAGTATGGCTCCGCCAAGAACAACTCAAGCGCACCCATTTCGACGGTGCCTGAGCTCGCGATTTTGCCGTCCTTATCAAACGCAACATCACAACGCGCTTGGACCAGATCATTGATCGGTGCGTTCGCAGGGCCTGTGTCAAAGGCAAGCAATGCGCCCACATCTTCTGGTGCGTCAATCGCGGGATCTACCCATGTGATGTTACCCACACCACCTAGATTCAAGAACACGATAGGTCCCTCAGCTTCAATGTAACGCGCACAAGCGTGGTGAAAGAACGGCGCAAGGGGTGCGCCCTCGCCGCCCAGTTCAACGTCAGCGCTGCGGAAATCCCATACAACTGGCACCTTTAAACGTTCAGCCAATGCCGCGCCATCACCCGCTTGCAAGGTCCCTTGCTGACGCGGTGCATGGGCCAAAGTTTGACCGTGAAATCCAACTAAATCGATGTCGACAAATTCTGCCAGCGCCTCGGCATGGACCGCGTCGATCACGACTGTTGCCGCCTCAACCTCTGGCCCAGACCAGTGGCCCAAAGCAGCCGAAAGCACTGTCTGTTCTACGTCTGTATAACGTCGGTATTGCGTCGGTCCAAAGGCGGTAATGTCATGCCCGTCCGTTACCAACACCGCCGCATCCACGCCGTCTAAGGATGTGCCACTCATCGCTCCTAAAGCAACAATTGGAGTACTGGTTTTTCGAAAGCTCTTCATTGGCCTTTTCCTTTGCCTTACCCCTCCCTATAGATTGCTTTGCAAACCCAACCAAGAGTACGTGCTATGACCTACCACCCAAAATCAGAATTTGTTGCAGTAATGATGGAACGCGGTTTCCTTGCCGACTGTACCGATTATCAAGGGCTGGATGAGGCGCTGCTTAAAGGTGCGCAACCTGGCTATATCGGCTTTGACGCCACAGCCAAATCGCTGCACGTAGGATCACTGATCCAAATCATGATGCTGCGCTGGTTGCAAAAGACAGGCAACAAACCAATCACCTTGATGGGTGGCGGCACAACAAAGGTTGGTGACCCGTCTTTTCGCGCGGATGAACGCCCTTTGCTTGATGCTGCAGCCATTGATGACAATATTGCAGGCATCAAAAAAGTGTTTAGCGCCTACTTAGAGTACGGCGACGGTCCAACTGATGCGATGATGATCAACAACGCCGAATGGTTGGACGAGTTAAATTACCTCGACTTCTTGCGGGACATTGGGCGCCATTTCTCGATCAACCGCATGTTGTCGTTTGAATCAGTGAAATCACGCCTTGATCGCGAACAGTCGCTGTCTTTCCTCGAATTCAACTACATGATCCTGCAGGCCTATGACTTTATGGAGCTAAGCCGTCGTTATGGCTGTGTTCTGCAAATGGGTGGTTCGGATCAATGGGGCAATATCGTCAACGGTATCGACCTGACGCGCCGTGTTATTGATGGCGAAGTTTATGGTCTGACATCCCCATTGCTAACCACGTCTGACGGCAAAAAGATGGGCAAATCACTGTCTGGTGCCATTTGGCTAAATCCTGACATGCTGTCTCCATATGAGTTCTGGCAATTCTGGCGCAACACAACAGACGCCGATGTCGGGCGTTTCCTCAAGCTATACACCGAGCTCCCAGTAGACGAATGTGATCGCCTTGGTGCACTTGAGGGTGCAGAGATCAACGAGAGCAAGGTGCGTTTGGCCAATGAGGTCACAACCCTATTGCACGGTGCAGATGCGGCAGCGGCGGCTGAAGCCACAGCACGCGAAGTGTTTGAAAAAGGTGGTGTTGGTGATGATTTGCCAACGCTAACTCTGAGCGCTGAAGAAGTAGGCGATGGGATCTCAATCGTTCAGTTGCTGGTGAAATCCGGCCTTGCGGGGTCCGGCAAAGAAGCCAAGCGTCTGATTTCTGAGAACGGTGCCAAAATCAATGATGAACCACTGGCTGAAGCTGGCATGATGATTGATGCTGCTGCGCTGGCCACTCCAATCAAGCTAAGCGCCGGTAAAAAGCGCCATGCTCTGGTACAAATTGGGTAATAGTCTGACGATTTAGAAAACTCTGAAAGGGCCGCTTATTTAGCGGCCTTTTCTTCGAGTAGCATCCATTCTTCCTCAGCCGCGTCCAATTTGGATTGGCGTTCGATTAGGGCGTCTGTCGCCTTTTGGAACTTCACTGGGTTTTCAGTGAACAAGGCTGGATCGCTCATCAACTCTTGCAGTTTGCCGATTTCGGCTTCCAAGCGTTCCATTTCAGCTGGAATAGTTTCAAGACGATGCTTTTCAGTAAAGCTAAGGCCTGACTTAGGTGCTTCTTCTTTTTCTTTACCTTTAGACGCGGAACGTTTTGATTTCACAACGCTTTCGCCAAAATCATCCTGATTGCGCTGTGCGATATAGTCAGACCATCCGCCGGCATAAACAGTCGCTTTGCCGTCACCTTCCATCGCGATGGTCGTTACGGCCACACGATCAAGGAAGTCGCGGTCGTGGCTGACCAGAACAACGGTGCCGTCGTATTGGCCCAGCAAGTCCTGAAGCAAATCAAGCGTTTCAATATCAAGGTCATTGGTCGGCTCATCGAGCACCAAAAAGTTGCTGCTGCGGGCCATCAATTTGGCAAGCAACAGGCGTGCTTTTTCACCACCGGACAAAGAGCGTACAGGCGCGCGCGCCTGCCCCTCGTCGAATAGGAATTCCTTTAAGTAGCCAACAACGTGTTTCGGCATGCCGCGCACCATCACTTGGTCCGCTTTGCCTGAAACGCGCATCTCTGGATCACCTGTTAGGCTGTCCCAAAGGGTCATATCACCATCAAGCTGTGCGCGTGATTGATCAAACAAAGCCAGCTCTAGATTGGTACCCAGCTTGATTGTGCCAGTGTCCGGCTCTTCGCGCCCGATCATCATGTTCAGCAGCGTGGTTTTGCCGACGCCATTTGGTCCAACAAGTGCGATGCGATCACCGCGATTGATTGTGATATCAAAGGGTTCAAGAATTTTCTTGTCACCAAAAGCCTTGGTAATTTGGGTCGCCTCAATGACCTTGCGGCCTGATTTTTTACCAGCTTCGAATGCCATGGCCGCAGCCCCTTGGCGGGTGATCTGCCCTGCCCGTTCGGCGCGCAATTCCTGCAAGGCTCGCACGCGTCCCTGGTTGCGCTTGCGACGTGCAGAAATACCTTCAACGGCCCAACGTGCTTCGGCTTTGATCTTGCGGTTCAGCTTGTGACGCTGGGTGTCTTCTTCTTCCCACGTCGCATCGCGCCATGCCTCGAATTCACCGAAACCGCGTTCCTGACGTTTGACCATACCGCGGTCAATCCAAAGGGTCGCGCGGGTCAGCGCCTGCAAGAATGCACGGTCGTGGCTGATAAGGATATAGCCCTTGCGCGTTGCCTTCAGCTCGGATTCGAGCCAAGCAATCGCTTCAATATCAAGGTGGTTGGTCGGCTCGTCCAGCAACATTAGATCTGGGCCACCTGCCATCAAACGGGCCAAGGCCGCGCGACGCCGTTCGCCGCCAGATGCGGTCTCAACCGGACGTGCCGGATCAAACTTAAGGCCCGCGCCTGCACGCTCAACCTTGTACATCTCGCTCTCGTCCAACCCATGGGCTGCGAAATCACCTAGTGTGGCAAAACCAGAAAGGTCTGGTTCTTGTTCCATATATCCAACGGACACGCCCGGGCCTGCGATCACCTCGCCAGAGTCAGGTTCGACCAATCCGCCCATAACTTTCATCAAGGTGGACTTGCCTGAACCGTTGCGCCCAACAAGGGCAACACGGTCCCCCGGTTGTGCGACCAGACTAAGACCGTCAAAAATGGGATCACCGCCGAAAGTCAGCGAAATTTCGTTCAATTGAAGAAGGGGTATACGAGCCATGCTTGCCAGCTACCTGCCCGACGCGACAGGGTCAATCGCCGCTCTTCATTTTACCAAATAAACTCTCGCCCACAGGGCGAAACTAGCCGACCAAAGCACGAAGAAGGCGTTTGCGTGCTTTGGGAATGGCGTTGATGTCGACGGCTGTAAAAACATGCATCGTTTCGAGCTTGCGATCGAAAACCGCATGATCACTCACCCACCCCCCCATCAAAAGGTAGGTTCGCAACAATGGTGGCATCCTCGCCAAGGCTTGTTTCGTGTCAAACTCAGCGCGGCCATCGCGTTTGAAATTAAAGACGTCGCGCGACTTAACCTGCGGGGCCCAAAGAGATGGCGCGGTGTGACGTTTTCCTAACAGTTCAAAAACTTCTTGATGCACAGACGTGTCGGTGCCTGCGAATGACGTACAGCCAAACAACATCGAAATTTTGCATTCATCCACATAAGCCGTCAAAGCCGCCCAGGCGATCCTGATGATATCCGGGTGTTGTGCGTCAGGGTGGATACAGAACCGCCCCAGTTCGATCATTGGTCCCTTAAAAGACAACAGGGCCTCGAGGTCGTAAAATTGGGCTGAATAGCTGCTTTGAACAGTTTCACCCGTAACGGACAGCATTCGAAAGCACCCGACCAGTCGATTGTCTACAAGTGAATGAATAAGAATATGTGCACAGTTTGGATCAAACGCATCAGAGTCGCGGCCCGCAAGATTGAAACAAAGGCCACGTAAATCTTGAGCATCCACAATATCTTGGGCTGATTTTGCGACGGATACAACGTAACGGCCCTTAGAAAAGGCCATCACGTCAAAGGCTCTCAAATGCTCCATACGCAGTCACATGTTTCAACACAGGTCATGACGCAAGGATGCTGTGTTTAGGTATCAACCTTAAAGGCCGCCGCCAAGTTTGCCGATATTGCCAAACAGCTGCCTCAACAAGGATTTGTCCGTCACTGCAGTGTCTGTAATCCGACGGGCCAGTGGGACAACTTTGCCATCTTCGAGCCCAAACCGTTCAATATTGCTCACAACGCCTGCATTATCAAAGCTGATCGCAACCATTTGGCGTTCAATTTCTTTGGGCGCAGATGGGCCAAATGTCCGCTTGCGGCTACGGACATAATAATAGCCACTGTCATTTAGCACACCACCAGAGGATGGCGGCCCAACTGTCTCTTCGACAGAGGCGCGTGTGTCTACGCCAACGATAACCACATCGAGGTCTTCTTGTGGTGGAATAAAACCGTGATTGATAAAAGTTGGCGTACAGGCCCCAAGGGTCAAACATGCTGCACCAGTAGTGATCCATTTTAGATAGGATTTGATCTGCATTTTGTCTGCCCTCTTGCTCTTAATCGTTACGGCTTTTATCCCGCGTACCAAAGGAACGTCCCTGTTTCAAGAAACGAAAGCATGAATCATGTCAGTCGCACTTCCCTCCAAGCTCGCTTATCGCGTTAGCGATCTTCCAAATAACTCGATCAAAAAGTTCGATTTGCGCCCAGAACCAGCACAAAATGACGCAATCTCGGCGGAATTAGACCTACTGGGTTTGCGCAAACTGCGTTTCACAGGCCAGATACAGTCATCAGGTAAGTCAGACTGGCGTTTGACTGGAACAATAGGTGCAACGGTAATCCAACCCTGCACAATTACCCTTGAACCGGTCACGACCCGAGTTGATGAACCCGTCGAGCGCCTTTTCGTAAAAGAAATAGCTGATCTTGGTGAAGAGGAAATCGAGATGCCGGAGGACGATACCATCGAGCCATTGGGCACATGGATCGACCCCGAAGCGATTATGATCGAATCTTTATGCCTTGCGTTGCCAGAGTACCCACGGGCCGAAGGCGCAACGCTTGGCGAATCCGTCTACACACAACCAGGCGAAGCGCCGATGCGCGACGAAGATGCACGCCCGTTTGCTGGTCTGGCAGCGCTGAAAGACCAGTTGAAATCAGACGACGAATAAGAGATAACAGTTATAGCCCTAAAACGTTCAAATATCTGCTTGCGTCTGAGACAATTCGCAGTATTTTGCGCGCCTCATGGTATTAAAGGTTGGACATGTTGAGGCACACCGCCTAAACGCACGTCACGCCCAAACCAAACGTTATGCAACATCGGCTCCGCATACTGCGTCGCCCTTTAATCTAAAGGCCCATTATAATGGCTGTTCAACAGAACAAAGTTTCCACATCGCGCCGCAACAACCGTCGCTCGCACGATTCCCTGGTTGCTGCAAACCCAAACGAATGCACCAACTGTGGTGAGCTGAAACGCCCGCACCACATCTGTGCTGCTTGCGGTCACTACGACAACAACGAGATCGTCGCATTGGCTGAAGAAGTAGACCTGGAAGACGACGCGGCATAAACCACCTTTTGGCCCTAAAGCAGATAGGCATTCGCACATGACGGCAACGACCGATCAGACAGACGCGAAACGCCAGAACACCGTAATTGCGGTGGATGCAATGGGTGGTGACAGCGGCCCTTCAGCAATTGTTGCTGGATGCGCTGCTTTTGCCAAACGCCGCAAGGACGTCGATATAATCCTACACGGGCCTCAAGCCACGCTTGAGGCTCTTGTTTTGCGACGTAAGCAACTTAACGGCCGTGTCACTATTCGTGATGCGGCTGAAGTTGTTTCAATGGAAGACAAGCCTAGCCAAGTTGTTCGTCACGGCAAGAAAACATCGATGTGGGCCACTGTAGAAACTGTGCGCTCGGGTGATGCGAGTGTTGCTGTAAGCTGCGGTAACACTGGTGCGTTGATGGCTGTATCGATGATACGCCTGCGCAAACTGCCAGGGGTTAATCGTCCTGCGATTGCGGTGCTTTGGCCATCTTCTAACCCTCAAGGTTTTAACGTCATGCTGGACGTCGGTGCAGATATTCGCGCCGATGCTGATGATTTGATGCGTTACGCGTTGATGGGCGCATCCTACGCCCGCAATGGCATGGAACTGCCCCGTCCCCGTATTGGCCTGCTGAATGTGGGGACCGAAGAGCACAAGGGCCGTCCTGAACTGCACGAAGCCTATGAGTTGATCGCAGCCCAAGCGGAACAAGCCAACTTTGAGTTTGTTGGCTTTGTTGAGGGGGGCGACATTCCCGGTGACATCGCCGATGTTATTGTGACGGATGGTTTCACCGGTAACATTGCAATCAAGACTGGTGAAGGGACCGCTGGTTTGATCGGTGATTTGCTTCGCAAAGCCTTCAAAAACACTCCGATGTCACGCCTTGCTTACTTGTTCGCCTTCACTTCTATGCAGCGTTTGAAGCGCCGTATCGATCCACGCCGTGTAAATGGTGGTGTGTTTTTGGGCTTGAACGGTATGGTCGTGAAATCGCATGGTTCTGCAGACGCAACTGGCGTTGCTGCAGCTTTGCAATTGGCCGCACAGTTGGCCGAAAATGGATTTACTGGCAAGCTGGCCGCCCGCGTGGCTGCTGTTTTGCCCACCGAACCAAAGGATCAAGACGCATGACATTGCGCGCTGTTGTAAAAGGGGTTGGGCATTACCTACCGGAACGTATCGTTCCAAATGCTGAATTTGAGAAGACCTTAGATACAACGGATGAATGGATCAAATCGCGTTCCGGCATCGAACGTCGCCATTTCGCGGCCGAAGGTGAAACAACATCCATGTTGGCAACCAAAGCGGCCCAAGCGGCGCTGGCCAATGCTGGAATGACTGCAGATGACGTGGATGCCATTGTTTTGGCAACCTCAACTGCCGACCTCACCTTCCCTTCAGCTGCAACGATGGTTCAAGCCAACCTTGGTATGACCAAGGGCTTTGCATTTGATATTCAAGCCGTTTGTGCCGGTTTCGTCTTTGCCCTTAGCAATGCCAATGCTTTGATCCTCTCGGGTCAGGCGAAACGCGTATTGGTGATTGGCGCGGAAACATTCAGCCGCATCATGGACTGGACCGATCGCGGCACCTGTGTGTTATTCGGTGATGGCGCTGGTGCGCTCATCTTGGAGGCCGAAGAAGGCACGGGCGACAGCAGCGATCGCGGCATTCTATCAACGGACCTTAATTCAGACGGCACACACCGTGATCTGCTGTATGTTGACGGTGGTGTTAGCACAGGCACGTCTGGTTACTTGCGGATGCAGGGCAACCAAGTGTTCCGCCATGCGGTTGGCAAATTGGCAGCCACAGCAACAACTGCGATGGAACGTGCAAACGTGACCACAGATGACGTTGACTGGATCGTTCCGCATCAAGCCAATATCCGTATTATTCAAGGCACTGCCAAGAAAATGGGTGTGCCGATGGAGAATGTGATCGTGACAGTTCAGGATCACGGCAACACGTCTGCCGCCTCTATCCCGCTTGCAATGTCTGTTGGTGCACAAAACGACCAAATTAAACAAGGTGATTTGCTGGTGACAGAGGCAATCGGCGGTGGACTGGCCTGGGGCGCGGTGGTGTTACGCTGGTAATCCACCATTTTTGTACCAATCCAACGCTGAAACTACCATCGGCAAGGCATTGATATTGACTCGGAATTTCTCCTCGCCCTATTGTGATCGCAAATAGGGGAACAACATGACTGATAACACACTGACACGTATGGATCTTAGCGAAGCTGTTTTTCGCGAAGTTGGTTTATCACGTAACGAAAGTGCGCAATTGGTAGAAAGCGTTTTGGATCATATCTCGGATGCTTTGGTAAAAGGTGAACAGGTTAAAATTTCTTCCTTTGGTACGTTTTCAGTACGCAGCAAATCAGCGCGTGTTGGTCGCAATCCGAAAACTGGCGAAGAAGTGCCAATTAATCCGCGCCGTGTCCTTACATTCCGTCCGTCACATTTGATGAAGGATCGCGTTGCTTTAGGCAACAAGTCTTAATCTTATGGCAAAGTCTGCGGACGCTTTTCGTACCATCTCAGAAGTTGCTGACTGGCTAGGCGTGCAAACGCACGTTCTACGTTTTTGGGAAAGTAAGTTCACACAAGTGAAGCCTGTGAAACGTGCAGGCGGACGTCGCTATTACCGTCCTGCAGACATGCAACTTTTGGGTGGCATTCAAAAGCTTCTGCACGAAGATGGGCTTACAATTAAGGGTGTTCAGAAGATTTTGCGCGAAAAAGGTATGGCGCATGTGTCTGCCCTTTCGCCTGCCGTGGACGGTGCAGCAGACGAATTGCCGGTAGCCATGCCAGAGATCGTTGAAACGATTGAAGCCGAACCACAAACAGCAAAAATTCTACCGCTTGTTCCAAAAACCAAGGTTGAGGAAACCGTAGAACGCCAGCCGTTGACGCCAGACGAAACGTACGAACATGTGGCTGAGGCCGAAGAAGAAATCCAAGAAAATGTTGAAACCACAGCGCTTGACGACGGGGTGGCTGATTCCGTTGACGAAATCGAGGTGCAACCACAGCCTGACGACGTTGCGGACGCGCCTGTGAATGACGACCCACAATCCTCGTCCTTCGACAGCCAAATAGAGCAACCAAACGTAACGATTGATGACGCTCCTATCACGGTAGCCTCGGTCCACGAGGATTTACCAACGCCGCTGAGTGAAGACCTCATTACTGATGAACCTGTGGTCGCCGCGATACCCGAATCGGCTGAAACAATCGAAGAATCGCCGGCTGACGCACCGGAACCAACTTTGGAACAGGACGCGTCTACGCCAGACGACATTGACCCGTTCCCCGTCATGCCAGCCTTCTTGAGCAGATCAACTCCGCAACCGGCTAATCCCGAAGCGACTGTGGCAGAGGTTGAGGACGTGGTATCTGGAGCAGCGGCTGCATCTGAGCAAGAAGAAGAGCCAACCGTAGAAGCCATTGATGTTGCAATTCCCGAAGTAGAGGCAACCGAGCCTGAGGCACCTGCCCCGTTGACTGTAGAATTGCCCCAGGCAGTGGCTGAACCCGACATTCAGACCACTCCTAGTGTGCTGGCGGCATTGTCAAAGGTGAGTGCGCTAAGCACCGCACAAGCGGAGTCTATAGCACTCCTTTTGGCGCAACTGCGCGATGCGCTTGATCGCATGACGCAGGGCCGCAAAGAATAACGAAGTGCCAATTCCCCCTTGCCTCACGCCACAAATCGCGTATGACATCCCTCAAGTCGGGCTATGGCGCAGTCTGGTAGCGCGTCCGTCTGGGGGACGGAAGGTCGCAGGTTCGAGTCCTGCTAGCCCGACCAATAATAGACTTGCACAAACCGCCCGTACCTTCGGTGTGCGGGCGTTTGGCGTTTAAACAAGAGTGAATTTTATGACCGGTGTCGTTCCAAATCAGCAGATCAGCGAAATGATCCAAAGTGGGCAAATCAACGCCGCTCCATCGGTTATTGATGCGCAAATTCAACCGGCCAGCCTTGATCTTCGTTTGGGTAACGTTGCCTATCGCGTGCGTGCGTCGTTCCTTACGGGCCACGGTGCTAAGGTTACGGATCGCTTGAAAGAGTTTGAAATGCACCGCGTCGACCTGACAGATGGTGCAGTGTTAGAAAAAGGCTGCGTTTATGTAGTGCCGTTGATGGAGAGCCTTGCGTTGCCTGAAGGTATGAACGCTGTGGCCAATGCCAAAAGCTCTACCGGTCGCCTTGATCTGCTGACCCGTACGATCACCGATGGTGGGACTGAATTTGACCGGATCCCATCAGGCTATGCCGGACCATTATACGCTGAAATCTGCCCACGTTCATTTTCTGTGTTGGTCCGCCCAGGCATGCGCCTGAACCAGATTCGCTTCCGTACAGGACACGCAGTTCTGGAAGACACTGCATTGGCTAACCTTCACGCTGAAATCCCATTGGTGAACGGCGATCCCGTGATCGATGACGGCTTGGGCTTTTCCGTTGATTTGAACCTACCGGGCTCAACGCTGGTGGGATACCGCGCAAAGCCTCATACAGGTGTCATCGATTTGGACCTGATCGGTCATTACGATCCAACCGCTTATTGGGAAGAAGTGCACAGTACGGATGGTCATATCATCCTTGATCCGGGCGCATTCTATATCTTGGTAAGCCGCGAAGCCGTTTGCATTCCGCCGGACTATGCTGCGGAAATGGCACCCTATCTTGCAATGGTTGGCGAATTTCGCGTGCACTATGCAGGGTTCTTTGATCCTGGATTTGGACATGATTCCGCTGGTGGTGCAGGATCACGCGGTGTGTTGGAAGTACGCTGCCACGAGGCGCCGTTCGTCTTAGAACATGGCCAAGTGGTTGGGCGTTTGGTGTATGAGAAGATGGCAGAAGCCCCTACTCAGCTATACGGCGTCAGCATAGCCTCAAACTACCAAGGCCAAGGCCTTAAGTTGTCTAAGCACTTTAAATAACGCTTGAATTTTACCCGTTAGCGGCGGTTATCGCGCCCTGTTGGGTTACCGTAGTCGTCGATTTCGCCCTGTGGTGGTTGTTTGCCACGGCGTTTAGACATCATGTTAGATCCGGCGTTCATACCGCTATCGATGCCTTTGCGGATCACACGGTTCATAATCTGACGGATGATCATATTGATAATGTGGTTCATATTCATGGGTCGTTCCCCTAACTGCTTCATGCACTCTCTACACCGAAACTATGGCGAGAATCAGATCAATCTTCAAAAAGTTCTGACTGGCCTTCATTCGTGTCATCTTCGTCGTCCATATCACCTGGCCCAGGTACAGTCCCGGGTGGAGGTCGATTTTCCAACAGCCCTGCGGAACGGAGTTCTTTAAGCCCCGGAAGATCGCGTGCAGTCTCAAGCCCGAAGTGACCTAAGAAATTTTGCGTCACAACGAATGTAACCGGGCGCCCAGGCGTCATCTTACGCCTGCCAAAACGGATCCATTCCATTTCTAGCAACTGATCAACCGTTCCGCGGCTCACAGATACACCGCGGATCTCTTCGATTTCCGCGCGCGTGACAGGTTGGTGATAGGCGATAATCGCCAGTGTCTCGATCGCAGCCCGACTAAGTTTGCGGGTCTCAACCGTTTCCTTTTGCATGAGATAACCAAGGTCAGGTGAGGTGCGCATGGTCCATGCATCCCCCACTTTGCTCAGGTTCACACCGCGCCCTTCGTAGCGCTTACGCAGGTGAACTATCGCCTCTGCCGCGTCGCAACCATGGGGCATACGTGCTTCAAGTTCTCGCACGGTCACAGGTTCTGCACTGGCAAAAAGGATCGCTTCAATCATGCGTTCCTGTTCTCCCATGGGCGGAGCCTCAAAAAGGCTTTCCTCTTTTAAATCATAATCTTCAGTCACTATCTTGAAGTCCTTTTACGCAACTCAATCGGTGCAAAGCTTTCGGATTGGCGGATTTCCAAATGGCCCTCTTTCACAAGTTCCAACGAGGCTGCAAATGTCGCCGCGGTGGCGGAACGCCGTTTGACTGGATCATTTGCCCATCCGTCAGGAAGGTAGCTAACAATATCAGTCCACTCCCCAGTGTAGCCAATCAAATCGCGCATCCGTTCCAATGCCTGTTCCATTGTGAAGACACTGTCACGATCCATCACAAACGGGCGGAAATCATCACGGGTTCTCAGGCGTGCATAGCCTTGCATCAAATCCAATAAGGTGGCGGTATAGGTGACCTGCTTAACCCGTTCGACCACTTCGATCTGACCACGTGCAAAGAAATCACGGCCCAATTGATCACGGCCCATCAGTCGTGCTGCGCTGTCGCGCATCGCTTGAAGCCGTTCCAATTGAAAAGCCAAGTGTGCGGCCAGTTCTTCGCCAGATGGTCCTTCCTCGGACGGATCAGGTGGCAATAACAATCGTGATTTAAGGAATGCCAACCACGCCGCCATCACCAAATAATCAGCAGCCAATTCAAGGCGCAGCGCCTTAGCCTTTTCAACAAAAGCGAGGTATTGATGGGCTAGTTCGAGCACCGAAATCTTGCGCAGATCAACCTTTTGGGTGCGGCTGAGGGTCAACAAAAGGTCCAACGGCCCCTCGAACCCATCGACATCAATGATCAACGCTTCGGCGGCCACCCTTTCGGCAACAGCGATACGTTCTTTTTCAAAAATGTCTTCCATGACTTTATTGCGCCAACGCGCCCCCGCCTAACAGCGCTTCAAGTTCGGCGTCTAAGGCAGCAATGTCAATCATATCTGGTGTTTTGCGCATCTCAACGGCACGGATCGCGCGTTTTTGGGCAATATCTGTCATTTCGCCAGCGGCTTGTGCCACCTGTGTGCGTTCACTTAGGGTTCCGTTGCAGTGCAAAATCACGTCACAACCCGCTTCGATGGATGCACGGCTAAGCGTTCCCACATCGCCGCTGAGGGCCTTCATTGAAATGTCATCGGTCATGATCAAGCCGTCAAATCCGATATCCATACGGATGATGTCCATGACTGTTTTGGACAATGTCGCAGGCGTTTCGTCGATCTCAGTGTAAACTAGGTGCGCCGTCATCCCCATTGGGAGATCATTCAACGCCTTAAAGGGCGAAAAATCTTGGATATCCAAGCTATCGCGCGGCGCGTCTACTTTGGGCAGGTCAAAATGGCTGTCGGCAGTCGCACAACCATGTCCCGGGATATGCTTAACGACAGGCAAAACACCACCATCTAACAGACCATCAGCCGCTGCACGTCCCATTGCAGCGACCGTTAAGGCATCAGTGCCATAGCAACGGTTGCGTAAAAACGAATGGGTTTCGGTGTTGGCAACATCGACCATTGGTGCACAGTTGCTGTCGATACCAATGTCGCGCAACTCATGCGCAATGATACGGTGGCGCAGGTACATAGCGCGTTGAGCGTTGGTGCCAGCCGCGGTGATAAAGTCCAAAGGGGGCAACCATTCGCGCCATGTTGGACTGCGCAGTCGTTGGACACGCCCACCTTCTTGGTCGATTGTGATCGGGCATTCCCAACCTACAGCCTCGCGATAGTCATCGCAAAGCGCGCGAACCTGATCAGGTGTGTCGATATTGCGGGCAAATAGGATAAACCCAAATGGGTTCACATCCCGAAACAACGCCACTTCATCAGCTGTCAACCGAAGGCCATTCCCATCGAGGATAGTCGCGCCAAAACGCTTCATCGCGTGACGACAGGAATGCAATCTGCGTTCTCAGCCAAAAGTGCGGAACAAAAACGACGTGCATCACTTAGGTCAGAGAAGCCCATTGCACGAAGGCGATAGAATGTACGGCCCCCGCTGTTGGCTTTTTGAACGATGCGGGATTTGCCTTGAAGGAAATCACCAAAGCGGCCCTCAATCTTGTCCCACTGACTGCGCGCCACTTCGGCGCTGTCGAAGGCACCAAGTTGAACCAAACGTGTTCCGGCCGGAACTGACGTTGGATCAACGTCTGTCACAGTGGCTTTGGCAGGTGCCGATACTGGAATAACAACTGCAGGCGCAGAAGCTGGACGAAGCAATGGGCGCAATGACCGACGCAGTCCAGCGGCTTGGATCGCAGTTTCATCAGCCACGTTTGTCGCCGCAACAGTTGTCACCGCACTCACAACTTTTGCACCTGATACATTGTTGATCGGATCAGCGCCTTGGGTCAGTTGGCGGATCAAATCTTCGACGCTGCCAGCTTCGGGTGTGTCGGTCGCTGTTTGTGGGGAAACAAATCCATCAAGATCAGCGATTGGTGCCGATAAATCTAGCGGCGCAGGCTGTTGCACAGGTGCAACCACTTGTGCAGAAACGGGGGTGTCTTCGACAGCCAGCGCGACCGGTTTCGGTGCCAAAACCAACGTGTCCGTTGGGGCCGCAGCGGTACCAGCAGCGGCAACTTCGTTTACAGCCAGCCCTTGGTTCAACGCGAGTTCACCACCTGGATTGTCTGGAAGGACACGCATTTCACCACTGATCGCTTGAACGACAGGCAAGCCAGTTACGTCGCGGACCATCAACTTGTACCCCCAAACACCAACGCCAACTATGAGCGCCACAGAAAGACCTGCAGCAACCATATTAGTGAGGTTGTTCAATGAGTTAGCTGAAACCTTTGGTGATGAAGCGCCCGCAGAAGAATAACCGTGAGCATCCATATTATGGGAGTAAGGAACATTTGCCATTTTTGCCTCGTTGCCCGTTTAGGTACATTGCCCAACGGATCTACTGAATTATGCCTGTTCAGCCGAGGCGGTTATTTTTAACGCATCTCTTCGGCTGGCTCTACACCTAGAATACCAAGGCCTGCAGCTATTACAACAGCCGCTGAACGTGCTAGGGCGATTTTTGCTTGGGATGTCTTTGGATCATCCTGCAAGAAGCGCAATTCAGGCAATTCATTGCCACGGTTCCACAACCCGTGGAACTCGCCCGCCAGCTCATAAAGGTAGAATGCAATGCGGTGCGGTTCGTTGCTGCGCGCAGCTGTTTCTAGCAAACGTGGCCATTCAGCCAGCTTAGCCGCCAGCGTCAATTCAGACTCGTGACTGATCAGTGTCAGATCAGCAGCGGCCAATGTTGCGTCGTCAACAGCAACGCCTGCTTCAACCGCTTTGCGCAAAACCGAATTCACACGCGCGTGGGCGTATTGAACGTAGAACACAGGATTGTCGCGGCTTTGCTCAAGTACCTTGGCAAAATCAAAATCAAGCGGCGCATCGTTTTTGCGTGTTAACATTACAAAACGGGTTACGTCAGACCCAACCTGATCAACCACATCGCGCAGAGTAACAAACGTCCCTGCCCGCTTGGACATTTTGAACGGTTCACCATCTTTGAACAGCTTCACCAGTTGCGTCAGCTTGATATCGAGCGGCACAGTGCCACCAGACAATGCGGACACAGCAGCCTTCATACGCTTTACATATCCGCCGTGATCAGCGCCAAAAACGTCAATCAACAGATCATAACCACGTTCTACCTTGTCAAAGTGGTATGCAATGTCGGGGGCAAAGTATGTCCATGCGCCATCAGACTTTTTCACAGGACGATCAACGTCATCACCGTGTTCGGTTGATTTGAACAAGGTTTGCTCGCGTGGTTCCCAGTCTTCAGGCTTTTTGCCTTTTGGTGGCTCAAGCACACCTTCATAGATCAGACCCTTGTCTTCAAGCGACTTGATGGATTTTTCGATTAGACCGGAACCGTACAATGATTTCTCCGAAAAGAAGCGGTCCATTTTAATGCCAAGCTGCGCAAGGTCGGAACGGATCAGATCCATCATCGCCTCAGTTGCGAATTCACGGATGTCTTGCAACCAGACGTCTTCGCCTTTGGCGACGTAGGCATCGCCAACCTTGGCTTTCAGCGCTTCACCGGTCGCGATCAAATAATCGCCCGGATATGTGCCGTCTTCAAACGCAACCTCTTGGCCGTGGGCCTCTAGGTAACGGAGGTAAACGGAACGGGCCAACACATCGACCTGCGCGCCACCGTCGTTGATGTAGTATTCACGTGTGACGTCGAAGCCCGCGAAATCTAGCATGGATGCGAGCGCATCACCAAAGACCGCACCGCGCGTGTGACCAACGTGCAAAGGACCCGTTGGGTTTGCGCTGACGTATTCAACGTTAACCTTTTTGTTCTCACCCATAGTGGAGCGACCAAAATCTGTACCTGCTTTAAGCACAGCGCTAATGACACCCTGCCAAAGAGAGGCGGAAAGACGAAGATTTAGGAAACCAGGTCCTGCGACTTCAGCAGCGGTAATCCGATCATCAGTTGCCAAACGTGCCGCCAATGCATCTGCAATGTCACGTGGCTTAAGACCTGCAGGCTTGGCCAAAACCATCGCCGCATTGGTCGCCATATCGCCATGCGATGCATCGCGCGGCGGCTCTACCGTTACATTGTCAAAGCTTAGGCCGGCAGGCAGCTGCCCAGCGTCAACCATGGCGTTGAGGTCGGCAATCACTTGGGTGCGGATATCGGCAAACAGGTTCATCAATTTAGTCCTAATACGGGTCGGGTGCGGTTTAGCACTTACGTGCCTAAGGTCAACGGGCATCGGCTAGTGCTTGCCCAAGATACGTTCATATTCGAGCAATGCATAGCGGTCTGTCATACCTGAGATGTAATCGCAGACACGGCGTGCGATGGCGGTCTTGTCAGCACCTTGAAGTTCCTCAAGCCAATTGGAGGGCAATTGAGATGGATCATTCAGGAACAAGGGAAACAATTCACGGATCACTTTTGTTACTTCTGCCCTCTTCGCCATCACCGCTGGTGCGCGGTACATCTGGTTGAACAGGAAGGAACGGATTTCGCGAAGATCCGCAAAGACTGCATCAGAGAAACGAATGACGGGGCGACCCAAATGACGAATATCATGGGCGGATGTCGCACCACTTTCGTTCAATATCAAACGCGATGTCGAAATCACATCACTGACCATCACACCAAACACACGGCGCAAGGCCTCGTGACGGCGCCGATCAGTTTCAAGGTTTGGATAGGCCGCGTCTACTTCAGCATAGGCCGCACCAATGATCGGTAGCTTTATAATGTCGGCATCCGTAAACAGCCCTGCCCGCAAACCGTCGTGCAGATCGTGGTTATTATAGGCAATATCGTCAGACAACGCTGCTGCTTGCGCCTCAGCACTTGCATGGGTGTGCAATTCTAGATCATGGGTCGCGTCATATTCAGCCAGCGCATAGGGTAGTTCGCCAACGACAGGGCCGTTGTGCTTTGCGATACCTTCTAAGCAATCCCACGTTAGGTTTAGACCATCGAATTCAGCATAGTGACGCTCTAAATCGGTAACAATTTTAATGGCTTGGGCGTTGTGATCAAAGCCGCCGTAGGGGGCCATCATCTCATGCAACACGTCCTCGCCTGCGTGGCCAAAGGGCGGATGACCAAGGTCGTGTGCCAATGCAACAGCTTCTGTCAGCTCGCCGTTCAGGCCAAGTGCACCTGCGATAGTGCGGGCCACTTGGGCTACCTCGATAGAGTGCGTCAGGCGCGTCCGGAAATAATCGCCTTCGTGTTCGACGAAAACTTGGGTTTTGTGTTTCAGCCGGCGAAACGCGCTGGCGTGAATGATGCGGTCCCTATCACGTTGAAAACATGATCGAAAACTAAACTCTTCTTCCGCTACACGCCGTCCTTTGCTGTGTATTGGATCAGAGGAAAATGGTGCTTGCATTGAGCACTGGTCCTTGTCGCCTGTCCTATGGCCCTCTATATCGGTTTACAGACGATAATGAAACCGGCCATTGGTCGACCACTCGGAGCTTTCCCCGTGCAATTGCCGCCAACAGTTACAACACGTGCCTTTGAACGTCTTGCTGAGATCGGCGCCGCTGATCAGGGGCAAGCTCTACGCGTCGCAGTTGAGGGCGGTGGCTGTTCCGGTTTCCAGTACGAAATCGCGCTCGATGATCCCAAAGCCGACGATTTAATCCTTGAGGGATCAGGACAAAAAGTTGTTGTGGACTCCATATCTTTGCCTTTCCTCTCCAACGCAGTTATCGACTTCTCCGAAGAGCTGATTGGCGCCCGTTTTGTCATAGAGAACCCGAATGCCACAAGCGCATGCGGCTGCGGAACTTCTTTTTCAATGTAATGGGTTACACGGCGATATTAACCCATGAGAACCCTTCAAAAAAGCGCTGCAAAATCATCAGTTGAATTCTGGGCCTGAAGCAAAATTTCGTACCCTTCTTCGTCAATTGCTTGTTCGACGATTGGGTGCATCACCTCCCAATCGGGGCTGCGTTCGGCATCCATGTCGAGCAATAGGTTTGAGATATTGCGAAGTGGCCCCGCGGCAACGTCACCGCGCATAAACACCAACCGTTCCCCTAAAAGCGCCTGCCCCATCCCATCACGTTTTGCCGTCAAAGCCATCCACGCGCTGACCAAATATTCGTGATACCCATCGGATGTGTTAGATGCAGGTTGCTCTATAACCTGAAAGTCAGAGAGCGTTTTTACAATCCAATCCTCCCAAATTGGGCTGGGTGTCTGACCTGCAAAACGCAAAGCAATACAAATTTCGGCTAAGAGATCGGCATTTTGATCCAAGTAGGCGATTATCCCTACAAAATTAAGGGACTGAACAGCGCCGCAATCTAGCTTGGGATCACGACGTCCGTATTCGGACAGATAAAATACGATATGCGTTAGCTCATATGCCACTTTTTTGTTGGGCAGTGCAAAAGTTGCCGAGCGGTTGATAAATTGGCGTAATCGATCATCTAACCCGTGGTCTATAGAAACCTTTGTGCCGCGCCGTGCCAAAAGCCGAGAGACCTCTCGGCGTTGAAGGTCTGATAACTCTGCCTCGGCCAATCCTTGGGCTGCGACACAGTCACACATCTGCCCACCAACATCTCCCTTCAGTCCAAGATCTTCGAGAACCAAGAAAATGGACAAGTAGAACCGGTAATCCTGGGCAAAAAATGCCATTTTTGCAGGCAGTTGTTGGTAGAAGGATTGATGGGTTGCCAAGGCGTCTTCGGGTATTGGCGTTCCTGTACATTCCAATATGTTGAGCAATTCAGCGTTTTCTTTAAGCCAAAAAACATCCTCATGGTGCCTGCGATGGTCAGCAAAAACACTAACAAGGGCCTTGGCGTTTTGGATAAAGGGTTGTCTGCGCTGAGGCACGCTTAATGAAATAACGTTGGTCATACCTGTCCTCTTGGATTAAATTAAGCGTGCCTTGATTAGGCTTAAGCGCCTGAAGTGAACAGTGCAGTCAGGTCACCGGTCTCCATGCCCGACGTTTTCGGTGCAGCACCTGACGTGAACAGACCAGTCTGGTCGCCACTTTTCATTTTTGGACCAGCCCCCTATGTGAACAAACTTGTCGCATCACCCACCAGGCTGTCAGATGCAGACGGTGCCGCACCGGACGTGAACATTTCAACGTGTTCCCCACCCATCATGTCTGTATGGCTCGATGCTGTTTGTGTTTCGAATTTACGTAATGCAGTCATTTTTAAATTCCCCAGATTTGTTAAGTTGATCGTACTTAAAGCGATTACCGTTAAAGTTGTGATTGAATAGACCCTTTCTGCCTTGAGCTGATCACAGGTCGGGTTATCCACAGCGACTGAACATGCCATCAGATTGAAAGGGTTAATCTTTGCCACTCTTGCCGAAATTTAAAAATAAATTATCCACACCCTGATAAACTGTGGATACTAACCCTATGTTAATAATGATGAATTGAAGGTTAACGAAAATGGAAGAATCACTGTAGCCTCTGAGCGTTGCTCCAATTGCCCGTCGGCACTTGCTCAAGAGCGGGTGTTGAGCGATAGATTATCCATCAAACGGCAGGAGCTCCCTCATGAAGATTGCGTCATTTAATATTAACGGCATCAAAGCCCGCATAAACGCACTTCCTGAATGGCTGGACGAAGCACAACCTGATGTCGCCCTTCTGCAAGAAATCAAATCCGTGGACGAAGCATTCCCGCGCGAAATTTTTGAAGACCGCGGATATATCGTCGAAACTCATGGGCAAAAGTCGTTTAATGGCGTGGCTATTCTGTCCAAACTGCCGCTTGAAGATGTACGCCGTGGTCTGCCCGGCGATGACAGCGATGAACAAGCCCGCTGGATCGAGGCAACTGTCGTTGGCGAAACTGAGGCCCTTCGCATCTGTGGTTTATATCTACCCAACGGCAATCCTGTCGAATTGGATGATGCTGGAAAACCTGTTGGGGGTGGAAAATACGCCTATAAATTGGCTTGGATGGACCGTCTTCAGGCACGCGCTGAAGAACTAATGTCAGATGAAATGCCGTTTTTGATGGCGGGGGACTATAACATCATCGCACAGCCCGAAGATGCCGCACGCCCAGAAATTTGGGAAGGTGATGCTGCCTGTCGCCCTGAAAGCCTCGCCGCTTATCGCAAACTGGTCAATCTTGGCCTAACCGATGCGACACTCGCACGTGATCCGCGTCCAGGTCAATTTACGTTCTGGGATTATCAAGCTGGCGCATGGAACAAGAACAACGGCATTCGCATTGACCACTTTCTACTTAGCCCTGCGTGTGCTGATTTTCTGATCGATACTGGGATCGACAAAGACATTCGCGCGCGCGAAAAACCATCAGATCATGTTCCAATTTGGGTCGACCTCAAAGTCTAGAAGCGTTTGTCAGTCACGTCGTGACGGTAAAGCCAGTCAAAGGGTTTCAGCATCAGTGATGGTGCCACCTTGCTTACGGTCTTCAAACCTAAATGTGCGGCCAAACGAATTGGACCCGAACGCAGGTGATAGCGTTTGGCGTTCCCTTGTGTTGCCTTAACAACTTTAGTTACACGTTTAAGGCGCCGGCTTTGATAGCTTCGGATACTACCTGCCTTAAGTGCGCGCCCTAGGTCCCACGCATCTTCCAGTGCCATATTGGCACCTTGTGCCATGAACGGCAGCATAGGGTGTGCAGCGTCGCCGACCAATGCAACCCCTTGATCGTACCAGGTTGAAGCAACTGGATGGCGGAATAGTCCCCAAAGGGATGTTTGTTCCACCGCGTCTAATAGAGGGGCCGCACCACCGGTAAATTTAGCGAATGTGGCGCGAAGCTGGTCGGGATCACCGTGTTGCTGCCATCCCTCATCCTGCCAGTCATTGCGCTCTTCAACTGCAACTAAGTTCACAAAGGAACCACCACGCAAAGGATATGAAACGATATGTTTACCAGGCCCCATATAAACGCGGGCTTCTTTCGGGTGGGCAACAACATTGGGCACAATTGCGCGCCACGCAACTTGTTTTGTAAAGAATGCAGAGGACTTCGGGTTAAGCGATGACCGGGCAACAGAATGGACCCCATCCGCGCCTATAATCAATTCAGCGCGCAAAACATCTCCATTGGCAAGTACGACTTCAGGGATGTCACCTTTTCGAACTTCGGTGACGGGTTGATGCAATCTGATGTCAGCAGATGCTCGTTTGGCAGCGCCTTTAAGCACATCCAACAGATCCGCGCGGTGCACAAAGTAATAGGCCTGATCAGGAGCCAAACGCTGTAAATCCAAACGGGCGACTTCGCCCGATCGCCGGTAATCGCGCAACGAAACGGCGTTGGCGCGTAATGCACCACGATTGATCAACTCAGGCTCAAGCCCCAAGGCGCGCAAGACGCAAAGGCCATTAGGGCTGACTTGCAGCCCCGCCCCGACCTCGCCCAGCATGGGGGCTTGCTCCAGTACAGTCACAGACGCGCCCATTCGCCCCAACACTGCAGCAGAGGCCATACCGGCGATACCGCCACCAATCACAATCGCACTGCGTATCATTTGAAGCCCCTAAATACGAAAAAGGCGCAAGGGACTTGCCCTACGCGCCTTTGAATTAAATTCTTATCAGCGACGATCAATCGTCACGATGAACCTTTTCGCGACGCTCGTGGCGTTCTTGCGCTTCAAGGCTCATTGTCGCGATCGGACGTGCATCCAAACGCTTCAATGAAATTGGTTCGCCCGTAACTGAGCAATATCCGAATTCATCTTCGTCGATCCGACGAAGCGCTGCATCAATCTTGGAAACCAGTTTGCGCTGGCGGTCACGTGTACGTAGCTCAAGCGCGCGATCTGTCTCTTCAGACGCACGATCGTTTACATCTGGAATGTTACGTGTCCCATCTTGCAATGCTTCGATGGTGTCTCGGGTTCCAGCCTGCAACTCGTCTTTCCAGTTGTTCAGCTTGCGGCGGAAATATTCCACCTGAAGATCGTTCATGAATGGTTCGTCGTCGGCTGGACGATAATCGTCTGGTAGAAACACTTCCTGTTTCATCTTATTCCCCTCCGTTTGGCTTAGGTCGTTCATGCACTTCTCCGCATCATGCATAAACATCGCCATCTTCCGCAGCGTCTAACGCAGCGCCTCGTTATTGTCACTACACAATTCTGCGTAGATATGTCTAAAACGAGTTAGAGCAAATAATTACGCTAGAACGGAGATTGTTATGAAATTTCAAGGCACCGAAAGCTATGTTGCAACAGATGACCTAACAATCGCGGTGAATGCAGCTGTAACATTAGAGCGGCCACTGCTCGTTAAGGGGGAACCTGGCACGGGCAAAACAGAACTTGCGAAGCAAATTGCGTCCTCGTTGGGCCTGCGTATGATCGAATGGAACATCAAATCGACCACTCGCGCGCAGCAGGGGCTGTACGAGTACGATGCGGTTTCTCGCTTACGCGACAGTCAGTTGGGCGAAGAAAAGGTCCACGATGTCGCCAACTATATCCGCAAAGGTAAACTTTGGGAGGCCTTTGAAGCTGGAGAAAAGGTAGTGCTGTTGATTGATGAGATCGACAAAGCAGATATCGAATTCCCGAATGACCTTCTTCAAGAGCTCGATAAGATGGAATTCTTCGTCTACGAAACTGGTAAAACGGTCAAAGCAGTGAACCGCCCTATCGTGATTATCACGTCAAACAATGAAAAAGAACTCCCAGACGCGTTTCTACGCCGCTGCTTCTTCCACTACATTCGCTTTCCCGACATGGAAACCATGCGTGCGATTGTTGAAGTGCATCACCCTGGTATCAAAGAACAATTATTAACGACCGCCCTCACCCAGTTTTTCGATATTCGCGAACAAGCTGGTTTGAAAAAGAAACCATCAACCTCTGAAGTTTTGGATTGGTTGAAGTTATTGTTGGCAGAAGACATGACGGCCGAGGACCTGAAATCCGGCACCGCCGCATTGCCTAAATTGCACGGCGCGTTGTTGAAGAACGAACAAGACGTGCACTTGTTCGAGCGCCTCGCCTTTATGGCACGCGGCCAACGCTAGAAAACTGCCGGGCGCCTGTGCACCAAAAGCAGGCGACCGGCACCCATCGAGCTCAACTCCGCTAACCCCGAAAATATCACTTTTAGTTTTGGATATTTTGTCCAATTGAGGCAATTGCCTATTTGTTGCCTTATTTGACTTTCTGCAAAATATCATGAAATTTATATACTTTACAGTAGCTTAAGCCAACCTGCCTACTGCCACATTTGAGCCACAACTACCCCCAAATAGAAGCGCCTGCCACAAACTTGCCTTAATTGCTCCCTAAGAAGGTCGGGTTGAGAGGCGATAAGATCTCCAACACGGGCTATTGAGTAGGCAGGCAGTAACAAATGACTAGTAATACCGCACTTGAAGTGCGTCCATTGCAGGATTCTGATCGGGACGATTGGACGGCCCTTTGGACTGCTTATCTCGACTTTTATGGAACGTCTGTTCCGGCTGACACTTTTGCTACCTATTTTGATCGCCTTTTGGGCGCTGACCCTCAAGATTTCAACGGACTAGTTGCCGTGATCGATGGTAAGTTGGTCGGCCTGACCCACTATCTGTATCACCGCCACGGCTGGAAAGTCGAAAACGTTTGTTACCTGCAAGATCTCTATGCTGACCCATCTGTGCGCGGTATGGGTGTAGGCCGGGCGTTGATCGAGGCTGTTTACGCAGCTGCTGACGCCAATGGGACGCCTTCTGTTTACTGGCTGACACAAGAAGAAAATACTGAGGCACGCAAACTTTACGATCGCGTCGCTCAGGTGACCGACTTTATTAAGTACGGGAGGGTTGCAGCATGAACCGTATGCGCCGCATGATCCTTCCGTTGGCTTTGATGCTGAACGCTTGTGTGCCGGTAACGCCGTCTGACACTGCGTCACGCGGAGTTATTGTTGATAGTACATTTCCACCGATGAAAACATTTGGGGCCCCACGCCCTTCTCGCCCGGTGAAATCCAACAATGATCTTGCACTAGATTTCATCGAGCTGTCGTTTCGCCTTGAAAGCGGGCGTGATCTGCCTGTTTTTACACGCTTTGAGCAACCGATTACGGTTCGTGTCACAGGTGCGCCGCCATCCAGCTTGGGTTCTGATTTGACAAAGCTGTTGCACCGCATGCGGACAGAAGCCAACATCAAGATCAGCCAAACATCTGCCAATGCAACTGCAAACGTAACAATCCAAGCGGTCAGCCGCGCAGAAATTCGCCGCGCCTTGCCACATGCAGCGTGTTTTGTTGTCCCAAACATCTCGAGCATCGATGAATACCGCAGTGCGCGTCGTACAGCTAAGACAAACTGGGCAAACCTTAAAAAGCGCGAGCAATTGGCGATTTTCTTGCCAAATGACGCAAGCCCACAAGAAGTCCGCGATTGTCTGCACGAGGAACTGGCGCAAGCTATCGGTCCATTGAATGATCTGTATCGCCTGCCCGATAGCGTTTTCAACGATGACAACGTGCACACGGTGCTGACAGGTTTCGACATGATGATGCTGAAGGCATATTATTCGCCTGAACTGCGCAGTGGCATGACACGCGGCCAAGTATCTCAAGCGTTACCTCATATTCTCAATCGTATTAACCCAGCGGGAAACGGCCGTGCCGCAAAATTTGCAACACGTACCCCAAAAGCATGGGCACAAGCTGTTCAAACCGCACTTGGGCCAGGCAGCAAAACATCCCAACGCATTACGGCTGCAAATCAAGCCTTAAAGATTGCCAATGCAATGGGCTGGAATGACCACCGTTTGGCATTTGCGCACTATGCAAGCGGCCGCATCATGCTGGCTTCTGACCCAAAAGCCGCGTTTCAACATTTTGTCTCTGCTGACCGCTACTATGCTGCGACTCCGGGTGCTGATTTACACCGCGCGTATGTTGCGACACAACTTGCTGCACACGCAGTTACACAAGGCGATGGCGTGCGTGCGCTTGCTTTGATTGGCCCACACATTGATCGTGCAGCACGTAGCGAAAACGCCGTTCTTCTATCCACACTCCTATTGCTTCGTGCTGAAGCACTTGATCTGACCGGACGTTCTGCTGAAGCACGCACCGTCAGACTGGACAGTCTTGGATGGGCGCGTTACGGCTTTGGTCCAGATTGGGCGGTGCGGGCCAAGTTGCGTGAAATTTCATCGCTATCCCCGCTGAAAAAAGGCCGTCTTTAACAGCGTGAGGCTAAAAACATATGATCGTAATCGTAGCAGCATTTATTGGCGCAATTGTCGGTGGCATCACTGCCAAACGTCGCGGTGGAAATAAACTAGACATCGCGCAATACGCCACCGGCTTTGGTATGGCCTTTGTTGTGGTCGGCCTGATTGCCACCGTGGTTTTGGAACGGATCATTTCCTAATGTTCATCCCGTTCTTTGACGCATTGCGTAAGAACGGTGTGCCTGTCTCCATGCGTGAATTCCTTGCTTTTCTCGAAGGAATGAAGGCTGGATTGGCTACCTATGACTTAAACGCCTTCTACTATTTAGCGCGTGTTTCCATGGTTAAAGATGAACGCAACATCGACAAGTTCGATCGCGCCTTCGCAGCTACCTTTGAAGGCTTGGACAACATCAAACTAGAGCAGGTACTTGAAGCTGTTGATATTCCAGCTGATTGGCTGACCAAGATGGCGGAAAAACATCTTTCGGCTGAAGAAAAGGCTGAAATCGAAGCTTTGGGCGGTTTTGAAAAGCTGATGGATACGTTGAAGAAACGCCTCGAGGAACAAGAAAAGCGCCATCAAGGTGGCAGTAAGTGGGTTGGTACCGCTGGCACCTCCCCATTTGGCGCATATGGCTATAATCCCGAAGGCGTTCGGATTGGCCAAAACGAAAGCCGCCATCAGCGCGCCACCAAAGTGTGGGACAAGCGTGAATTCAAGAATATGGACGATACTGTTGAACTGGGAACCCGCAACATCAAAGTTGCCCTCAAGCGACTGCGCAAATGGGCACGCGATGGGGCGGCTGAGGAACTTGACCTAAACGGGACCATTCGCGCGACGGCCGAAAACGGATATTTAGATGTAAAAACCCGCCCCGAGCGGCGCAATGCTGTGAAAGTGTTGCTGTTTTTGGATGTGGGCGGTTCCATGGACCCGCACATCAAAGTCGTTGAGGAACTATTTTCAGCTGCACGAACAGAATTCAAACATCTGGAACACTTCTATTTTCACAACTGCCTGTATGAGGGCGTTTGGCGCGATAACAGCCGCCGTTGGGATGCTCAGCTGGAAACAGCCGAGGTTCTCAGAACCTATGGGCCTGATTATAAATGTATCTTTGTTGGTGATGCATCAATGTCACCTTATGAAATTGCCTACCCTGGAGGTGCCAATGAGCATTGGAACGCTGAAAGTGGTCAGGTTTGGTTAGAGCGCGCACGCGATCAATGGAACAGCCATCTTTGGATCAACCCAGTCCCTGAAAAATACTGGACTTACACCCATTCTATTCAAATGGTCCAAGAGATCTTTGGCGCAGATCGCATGGTTGGCATGACGCTTTCAGGCCTTGAAAAGGGAATGAAGGGGCTGACACGTTAGGTTTCACGATGAAACCGCTCGACCCAGTGAATTACGATATCGCTATTCGCATATTTACCATACCTTTCAATGTTTTGTCTTTTTTCAGTCACATTGTTTCGATATCAGAAACAGATATTAATACATTATCTAGGTGACTTAGCTATGAACCGTACTCTTACCGCTGTCCTTCTTCTTTCAACAACTTTCGCAGCCGGTTGCGCTGAGAATACCGTGACCCGACAGATCGGTACAAATGGTTCAGCATCCCTTGTTTCATTTACAGATAATTCACAGCATGAGAATACAGTTTCACGTCAGGCCCATGCCTTGAGTGACTTAAGCCAAGACCTTGTGCGCGCATCAATGATCAAGGGGACCAAAATTGGTACCGCAGTTGGTTGTGGATTGGCATTGGTCTCAGCTGCAAACGCCAAAAAATGTGTTGTTGGAGCCGTTGCAGGTGGTGCCGCTGGTGCTTTGGTAGGTCATCATTCAGGAAAGGCGCAAATTGCGCGACGTGTTGAACTGGTCAATCCAAATCAACTGGTGCGCAGTATTCGAAAAACGAATGATACAATCGAAGAGCTAACGGGTTCACTCCCTGGCCTACTGGCCGCGCAGGATAAAGAACTTAAGGCGCTTTCATTCGAACGGGATATGGGGACAATTTCTCAAACGAAATATGAAAACCGCTATACAGAAATTCAAAGAAACCGCACTGCATTGGCAGAGTCCCTGACACTCAGCGCGTCACAAGCAAACTTAGCCAGTGACAATCTGGAAACTGCAGCGACCCGCGGCCAAACTGGCCTTGAATGGCACTTTGGCGCGACAAGAAATATTGCAGAACAAGCAGAGTCAGCGCGATCTTCGATTTCACTTTTGTGATTTCACAGCGAAAACTTTTTATCCTGAACAGGTTGCCCACATTCAAATGGGCGGCCTGTTTTAATTTAAAGCGTTGAAACATACCGATGTGACGCATCTGCAAAGGATGGCCAATGCGCCACGTGAATGTGAGGCACTTGCACCCATTCTTTCATCGCGCGCCCTTTGCCCGACGGGTCAAACAAATGTGCGCCATCTAACGCCAAGGCCTGCGCGTGGTCGTCGCCCACGAGCTTAAATACCATACACTCTTCAAAAAACGAAACAAAAGGTTTGCCACCTTTACATACTTTAAAACACTTTTTGCCAAACATCTGCGAGGCATCAGTCTCAGCAATCCCATGGCCAATGTCATAGAAAGTTGCTTCTGCATCGCTCATATCTAACCCCTTCGTCTTGTTTCACGTAGTAAAGGTAACCCTTTTGCCCAATTCAACTCTACGTTAAAACATTGCGCAAGCGCCCTTCCCTCCTTTAGCGTGGTATTATGTCAAATGCACCCATCACTCATATTGATCTCACCAGCTTTCTGGCCGATCCATATCCCGCGCTTGCACATATGCGCGCAAACGCACCCATCACATATGTACCTGAATTAGATGCGACCTTGTTCACCCGGCGTGATGATATCCACCGGCATGAAAAACGCATCGAAGTGTTTTCGTCGATCCAGCCAGACGGCTTGATGACCCAATTGATGGGCCAGAACATGATGCGCAAAGATGGCGAGGAGCACATGGCTGAACGCCGCGCATTGTTTCCTGCATTAAGCCCTCGCACCGTTAAAGACCATTGGAAACCCATTTTTGAAGCCACTACGATTGACCTGCTGCAAACCCTTGCACCCAAAGGAAAATGTGATCTTGTTCGAGATTTCGCAATGCCTGTATCTGCTGCCGCATTGCGTGCAATCACGGGTCTGGAATCCATGAGCAATTTGGAAATGGACACGGTCAGTCAGGCCATGATTGACGGGTGCTCAAACTTTGAAGGTAAAAAGAAAGTCACAAAGCGCAGCAAAAAGGCGACCCGCCTCATAGGTGATCATATCAAATTTGCACGTGAGAACTCACCTCAACAAAGCGCGCTTAAGGTCATGGACGACGCGGGCCTCAGTGATGAAAGTCTGAATGCCAATATCAAGCTGATCATTTCAGGTGGCCAGAATGAGCCGCGTGATGCCATCGCTGGTACCATCTGGGCATTGATAAACCATCCTAGCCAATTGCAGCTGATCCGCAGCGGCCAAGCCACGTGGCTAGATGCCTTCAATGAATACGCACGCTGGATGGCCCCTATTGGTATGTCCCCGCGTGTCATAGTTAAAGAGGACACCATTGATCGTATCACGCTGCACCCTGAAGACCGGGTGTTCTTCATGTTTGGCTCGGCTGGACGTGATGAAACCTATTTTTCTGCGCCAGATACCTTTGATATTTCGCGCATCACCCAACCCGCCATCAGTTTTGGTGCTGGACCACATTTCTGCGCAGGTGCAGCCGCTGCTCGGTGCCTGATCAGCGAGGTGGCCCTACCACTTGCATTTCAACACCTGTCGAACCTGAGACTGTTGAAACCCGTTCCATTCAAAGGCTGGGCGTTCCGTGGCCCAACAAAAATGAATGTTGCGTGGGATCGATGAGACTGACAGTTGCGATCTGCACCGCTTAACCCCATATCTATGACATGTTGAAACTTACCCCAATTCTGCTCGCCCTTATCTACGGCCTTGCAATGTACCGCTTTTCTGCGTGGCAAACAGCAAAACGTTTGGATGAGCAATCCACGGTCTTGAACGACCCAATGCTAGGTCAATTGAGTGATCAAATGGCCAGCGCCTTGGATTTACCTAAAATTCGCGTGCATATTTATGAGATTGACCAGATCAACGGCTTGGCCGCGCCAGATGGGCGTATTTTCATCACTCGCGGCTTTTACAAAAAATTTCAAACCGGTGAAGTTAGTGCGGATGAACTAGCCAGTGTCATCGCTCATGAGTTGGGCCATGTCGCCCTTGGGCATTCGCGCCGTCGTATGATCGACTTCTCGGGTCAAAACGCATTACATACGATGCTTTCGATGGTTCTGGGGCGTTTCATACCGTTCGTAGGGGTTTGGGTCGCCAACATGCTGACATCGATGTTAGCTGCGCGCCTTAGTCGTTCTGATGAATACGAGGCGGACGCTTATGCCGCGGCCCTACTCACCAAATCAGGCATCGGCACAGCAGGTCAGATTTCACTGTTCCAAAAGTTGGACGCAATGAGTGGTTCACTGAACGGTCATGCACCAGCGTGGTTGCTTAGCCACCCCAAGACAAGCGAACGGATCGATGCGCTGAACAAGTTGCAAACTCGTTGGGGCACATCGACCAATTGATCGCTTACAGGGCTTTGTATTCGGCCTTCTGACGTCCGCTCCAACGTACTGTAACCACAAAACCCTCGTCGGTTTGCGTCTCTTCCAGCACGACCTCGTTTGCGAACAGCCAAGCGCGTTCGCGACCTTTTGCAAACGACAACGTCAAGTCTTCGGTGATCAACGCACCTTGCAAAGCCTCGGCAATAGCTTCCATCAAAACTTGGGTACCGGCACCGCTAATTGCGGAAGTCGCATAAACCATTTCGTTGCGTGCAGCACGGGTTCTTACCGCCTCAGCCGCCTCATCATCCAACGCGTCTAATTTGTTCCAAACCTCGAAAGTTGGGCGTTCCGCATCAACACCCAAGACTTTCATGATCTCACGCACATCTCTGGCTTGTTCTTCAGACTCAGGGTGGCTGATGTCACGCACATGACAAATCACGTCAGCGGCAAGCACTTCTTCCAATGTCGCACGGAAAGAAGCCACCAACTCAGTTGGTAGGTCAGAAATGAATCCAACAGTATCTGACAAGATCACTTCGGGCCCGTCATCCATGATCCACCGGCGCATAGTTGGGTCAAGCGTAGCGAACAACATGTCCTCCGCCATCACATCCGCACCTGTTAGGTAATTGAACAACGTTGACTTACCGGCGTTGGTGTAGCCCACAAGAGCCACGATAGGATAAGGCACCTTTTTGCGCGCAGCACGGTGCAACGCGCGAGTTTTCACTACTTTATCAAGCTGACGGCGCAAGCGCACCAATTGGTCATCAATGGCACGACGGTCAGATTCAATCTGCGTCTCACCTGGTCCACCAACAAAGCCCAAGCCACCACGTTGACGTTCAAGGTGGGTCCAAGCACGCACAAGACGTGTACGTTGATAGGTGAGTGCCGCCATTTCGACCTGCAACACGCCCTCACGGGTGGCCGCACGTTCGCTAAATATTTCAAGGATCAGACCGGTGCGATCCAAGACCTTCACGCCCCACTCTTTTTCAAGGTTTCGTTGTTGAACAGGCGTAACTTTACCATCGATTAAAACAAGATCGATTTCAGCCTCTTCAAAAACGTCATGAAGCTCTTTGATCTTACCCGAACCAAATAACATTCCGGCATGCGGTTTGGGCAGACGCACTGCATCACTGCCGATAACGTCTAGCTCACTCAGGGCATTTGCTAAAGAAACCGCCTCTGCCAAAGACAGAGCCGCATTACGGCGAAGATGATCTGATTTGATATCAGGATGAAGCACCCACGCGCGGGTCAATACCGGCCCGTCGGTGTTATCTATCTGGAACTGCTCTTTGCTCAAGCTTGGTCTTCGCCCTCATATAGGCTGATTGGCTGGCTAGGCATAATGGTCGAAATCGCGTGCTTGTATACAAGCTGTGATTGACCGTCGCGGCGCAACAGCACGCAGAAGTTGTCGAACCATGTAATGACGCCTTGCAGCTTCACGCCGTTGATCAGAAAAATTGTTACTGGAACTTTAGTCTTACGTACGTGGTTCAGGAACGCGTCCTGTAGGTTCTGTCTATCCGAAGCCATTGCATTTTCGCCTTTTTTTTAAGTTATCTGCGGACCAAATCACTCTTTGTTATCTTATGGATAAGGATTTAAGGAGTTTCTAGCCCCAAAAACGCCCGCAGGGTGGCAATCTTACCCCAATTCACCTATCCGCGCCACAAATCTGGTGTCAAAAGTGCGATAATAGCGAGGGTTTCAAGACGACCTAAAACCATAGCGCTGACAAAAACAGATTTAGCGAAACTGTTTAGTTCTATGATCCTAATCGGTGTGTCCCCCCCCATTTCCAGCAGCGGACCCGTTGTCGACAGGCTGGCGATCGCCATCACGACGGCCTCTTCAAAGGATGCGCCCGATGCAGCCAACAAAATTGTGACAACGGCCAGTGACAACGCGAATAACATGAAAAAAATCCACGCGATGAATGCGCCATTCTTCTGAAGGCGTTTGCCCATTGAATCTGCATTGCTAATGGACGACGGGTGGACCAACCGCTCCATTTCACGACGACCATTACGATACAGCGCGAAAACCCGCAACAATTTCACACCACCGGCCGTTGTCGCAACGCCGCCGCCGATAAGACATAACCCCATCAGAATTAAGCCCGGTGTCGCAAGACCGGACCATTGCTGTGCATCCCCCCATGAATTGCTCGAAAACCCCGTCGTCGTTAAAAATGACATCACGGTAAACAGAGCCCCCCAAAAAGCGCGCCCCGCATCTATCAAGGTGGTCTCAGCCGCAACATCGAAGGAAGCCAACCAATGGCGTAAGAACAAAACAGACGGAACACCTATGACCAGCGCCATCCCAATTCTAAATTCGGGGTCGTGCAATATACCGCCGCTTTCGCTTGTTACCGTATCGCTAGAGAACGTCAGACGAGACAATGCAAACAGCATAAACAATACCATAAGGACTTCGCCAGAGATGCCTGATTCTCCGGTCAAACCACCCACGGGCGAAATACCTGATGTCGCTAAGATCGACATGGCATGGCAAAGCGCCACAAGGGACTCGTCCCCACTGACCCATAGAAGAGCCCATAAAAGCCAAGTCAAACCGAAATAGATCGGGAACAGTGCCCCAATAATCTTGGTCATCTTAAGACGGCTTTCGCTTTGGCCAACTTGCGCCTGCCCGACAGCGCGCCGCCCAGGTTCGGCACGGGCCGTGATCTCAAACCCGCCCAAATTAAGCGGTGCAAGGATAGCAGAGGCAGCCACCCACATAATCAAACCGCCCATCCAACCAACCAGCGCCCGCCACAAATGAAGCGGACGGTTCAAGCGTTCTGGATCATCAAAAAGCGTTGCACCAGTCGTGGTGATCGAACTGACCATCTCAATGTAGGAGTTGAAAAAGCTGGTTGTTTGAAGTGATTCATAGAAAGGAACCGCAAGGATCAACGGTAAAAATACAAAAGTAGAGAACAAGGACATCAATGGTCCCAATGCACCATGCCCGGGCATTCGGCCATGGTGAGCCATCGAAATCAGTACAAATATGATAATTCCAAGAAGCCCAGAATATAGGAACGCCCTGCCCGTCTCAAGTTCGCGCAAAACGCCTGCATAACTTGCAGGGATCAACATAAGTACAGAGGCCAGCCCAAAAACCAAAAGAAACAAAGGGAGATGGAAAAGTTGCTCTATAAAACCAAGCTTTTGTTTCATATCAGAAAAAGTCGATTGAAACTTGCATCAATCGTTCCACTTCGGGGACGTCTTTTGTCAGCGCAAACAAGGCAATTACGTCGCCCTCATCGATCCGAGTGTTACCCATCGGACGGATGACTTTGTCATCTTTACGCACGGCCCCGACCAAAACGCCCTCAGGAAAGTCAATATCTGCAATCCGTTTGCCAGCCATCGGTGAGGTCGAAAGCACTTCTGCTTCAATCACCTCAGCCTCCGCATCCCCAATCGAATAAACGGCCCGTACACGGCCATGACGGATGTGGCGCAATATCGAGCTAACGGTAGTGGCGCGCGGATTGATATAGGCGTCAATTCCCAGCGGTCCCATCAACGGGACCAAGGTTGGGTCATTGATCAGAGCGATCGCATACGGGCATCCCTCTGATTTTGCGCGAACTGCTGCCAGCATATTTGTCTTATCATCGTCAGTGACTGCCAACATGGCATCAGCGCGGCTTACGCCTGCTTCCGTCAGCAATGAGACGTCCAAACCATCGCCGTGTAGCACAATGGTTCGTTCCAGTGCTTCGGCGGCGATTTCCGCACGTTTACGGTCTTTTTCAATAACCTTTGCACGCACCCGATCGGCTCGGGTTTCCAGTTCAGTTGCCACTGCCAACCCAACATTACCGCCACCCACCATCACAACGCGTTCTTGTTTGGCCATACGTTTACCAAACACTTCCATCGTGCGCGGGACGTCTTCAACATGTGCAAATACGTAGCATTCATCGCCCACAAACAGCTGATCACCTGGATTGGGTGAAAAAAGTGCTCCGTCACGGCGCACACCAACCACAACTGCACGCAACGTTGAAAACAAGTCTGTTAGTTGGCGCAGCGGCGTGTGAACCACCGGACATTCTTCTTCAATCAGAATGCCCAGCAATTGGGCCTGCCCGTCCATAAAACGCTCTGTATCAAAAGCAGCTGGTGCCGACAGGCGCTGCAACGCAGCAGCCGCGACTTCACGCTCTGGACTGATCACAACGTCGATTGGCATGTGCTGTCGGCGGTAAAGGTCAGAATAAATCGCGTCCAAATAGGATTGGCTTCGCAAGCGTGCGATCTTGCGATTGATACCAAAGATCGAGTGCGCAACTTGGCAGGTAACCATGTTCACTTCATCGGAATGGGTCGCCGCAATAATCATATCCGCATCGCGTGCACCCGCACGGTCTAAGACATCAGGATAGCTGGCAAAACCAGCGACACCTTGAACATCTAATGAATCTGTAGCGCGACGAACCAATTCTGGGTCCTGATCAACTACGGTTACGTCGTTGCGTTCTCCGGAAAGATGACGGGCAATTTGCCACCCGACCTGACCAGCACCGCATATGATGACCTTCATGGGTTCATCCTTTGACTTGTTGTCGCACTTTGGATCATTTGAATGACAGAAGGCCTAAGTCGGGTCAATTCAATTAGCATTATAACCCAACTTGGCATTCTCGGTTACCTATTCTCTATCACCTTCTTCAACGTGGGCGACCCGCGCACCAGCCTTGGCGGAGGTCACGACACCCAATGATTTGAGTTTGCGGTGCAGCGCACTGCGCTCCATTCCAACAAAATTGGCAGTTCGGCTGATGTTGCCACCAAAACGGTTAATCTGCGTCAAAAGATATTCACGTTCAAACGCCTCACGCGCTTCGCGAAGTGGCAAGGTCGCCAATGCACCAGATAGAACGACGCGCCCCTCTTCATTGCTGCTTTCTTCCTCACCTGGCAATTCACGGGCCTCAATCGGGCCGGAATCATCGCTTAGGATCAAGACACGTTCGATGAGGTTTTTCAGCTGACGTACGTTGCCAGGCCACACCATCGTTTGCATCAAGGCAGATGCATCATCGCTCAACTCACGCAGCGCAAGACCCTGGTTCGTGTTGCATTCCTTGATGAAATATTCCGCCAGCAATGGAATGTCTTCGCGGCGATCTTCAAGCGACGGTACCGAAATAGGTACAACGTTCAGGCGATGGAACAACTCTTGGCGGAACCTTTCCGCCTCAATCTCGACCTCAAGGTTTCGGTTCGTACTAGAGATCACACGTAGATCAACGCGCACTTTCTCCGAACCACCAACCCGCAGGAACTGTTGATCGACCAAGACGCGCAGGATTTTCGTTTGGGTCCCCAAAGGCATATCCGCAACTTCGTCAAAATAGATTACGCCGCCATTGGCCTGCTCAAGTAAGCCAGGCTCAATCCCACGTTCCGCTCCTTCACGACCAAAAAGCATTTCTTCCATTTGCGCAGGCGTCACCCCTGCACAATTCACAGTCACAAACGGTGCGCTTGCACGGTTGGAATTGGCGTGAATATAACGCGCAGCAACCTCTTTGCCGCTTCCTGCAGGTCCACTTAGCATCACGCGACCATTCGATTTGGTCACCTTGTCCAATTGTCCAATCAATGTACGGAAGGATGCCGAGCCACCAATCATTTCAGACTGAACACCATCTTGGCGTTTCAGGCTTTGGTTTTCGCGGCGCAGACGGCTGGTTTCCATCGCACGACGGATAACTACTAAGAGTTGTTCGATATTGAAGGGTTTTTCGATGAAGTCGTAGGCCCCCTGCTTGATTGCTGCGACGGCAATCTCGATATTCCCGTGCCCGGAAATAATAACCACAGGCACATCAGGGTTCTCACGTTTCACCGTTTTTAGGATATCAATCCCGTCCATGCGGCTGTCTTTGAGCCAAATATCAAGGATCATAAGCGCAGGTGGTTCAGCATCAATTTCGGCGATCGCATCATCTGAATTGCCAGCCAAGCGCGTGGTAAATCCCTCATCCTTTAGGATTTCAGAGATGAGTTCGCGGATATCGCGTTCGTCGTCTACAATCAGTATGTCGCTCATGGGTTTATACCTTCTTATTTATTATTGGCTGCTGATAAGTCTGTTGGGGACAAGGGCAGCTTAACAACCGCCATAGCCCCGAAATGATTTTGACCGTCAAAAACAGGTGCGTTGAGCAGCTGTAAAGTTCCGCCGTGTTCTTCGATGATTTTCTTTACGATCGGCAGCCCAAGGCCAGTGCCCTCGCTGCGTGTAGTGACGTATGGTTCGAACAATCGGGCACGGTCTTCTGGTAGTCCAATACCGTTGTCTGCAATTGTAATGCAGGCTTGTCCTTCAACTTTGGCTACCTCAACAACAATCTGTGGCACCAAACTATCAGGAGCGCTCTTTTTGATCAAAGTTTCGATGGCTTCACCTGCGTTCTTGATCAAATTCGTCATAGCCTGTGAAATCATAGTGTCGTCAAATTCAGCCATCAAAGCATCGTCAATGCCTGCCAGCTTGATATCAACGTCGGGCTGGCCAAGGCGTTGCAAGACAACTGCATCACTGACAAGTTTGGCCAAGTCATGCGTTTTGCGATCTGGCTCTGGCATACGCGCGAATTTTGAAAACTCGTCAACAATACGCCGCAAATCGCCCGTCTGGCGAATGATCACACCTGCCATTTGTTCCAGATCGTCACTTTCGTCCCCCAGTTTGGGCGCGAATTTGCGTCTGATCCTTTCAGCGCTCAGCTGAATTGGAGTCAGTGGGTTTTTGATTTCGTGTGCGATACGACGCGCCACATCGCCCCAAGCCGCCATGCGTTGGGCGCTGACCAAATCTGTAACGTCGTCAAAGGCCACAACGAACCCTTCAAGAATATCTGCCTCATTGCGTCTTGTTGCCATGCGGACCAGAAGGTTCTCAAGTTGTCCATTTCGGCTTACTTTAATTTCGCTTTGCGCTACCTCACTCGGGCCTTTACGCAAAACCTCGAATAGCGGCCCAAATTCCGGCACAGCCACGGACAATGGCACTGTCTGTTGGTCCTCGTGCCAATCCAACAAACGAGCCGCGGAACGATTAACAAAGGCGACCCGCCCGTCAGGATCGAGCCCAACAACACCAGAGGTGACAGAGCTAAGAACGGAGTCAAACATACGACGGCGGCGTTCGATCTGACCCGTGTTGTCCAATAAGGTTTCGCGCTGCCCCTTTAGTTGTCGGGTCATTTGGTTAAAATAGCGGCCAAGCATCGCAATTTCGTCGTCACCGTCCTCTTCGCGAACCTGAACGTCCAGATCCCCGGCCCCTACCCGTTGTGCAGCGCCGGTAAGACGCCCGACAGGGCCAGAAAGACGTTCAGCGAAACCAAGCCCCAGCCAAATAGCTCCAAGAATAAGGATCACCGCAAAGGCCAAATACAGCAGGCCAAACTCAAACAACCGCTTGCCACGGTCGCTTTCCAATTGTTGGTACAGGCGTACCGTTTTCTGTGTTTCGTCCAACAAGGATAAGATTTCCCCATCCACATCGCGGGTTACATATAGAAACCGATCTGGGGAGCTTTTCAGCGGAACCAAAACCCTGAATTCATTGTTGAACCAGTCCTGAATGATCGCAAGATCGCGTTCACGGGCAACGGCCATTTGACGGGCATCTGGCGGCTCAAAATCAAATAGGTATGAACGATCGCCCCTCGCACGAATGGTCGCAGTGCCATCAACCAGATATGCCTCACGCAGCCCACGCTGAATTTTACGTTGCTCAACACCAAGCAACTCACTGTCGCTCAGTTCGATCTGTTGACGACGTACTATGTCCATACGTGCCGCTAAGGTCCGAGCATCCTCGATCAGGCCCTCTCGTTGCTCTTGCTCATAGGCTTCGGCCGCAGCCAACGAGAACCCAACAACATTGCGTACACGTTCAGAAAACCAGCCCTCAAGCGCGATGTTAATCGTCAACATCGCGAACACAGCGACAATAACTGTTGGAAAAAGGGCCAACGCCGCGAACACTGCCGTTAGCCGAAGATGCAGACGCGATCCCGAAGATTGCGCGCGACGCGCGGCAACAATACGTGCCACTTGTGCTAGAACCAAAGCAGCGATTACCAAAATGTAGACGACGTCTGCCAACAGAATGAAGCGAAGGGATAAATCGTTGGAACCTTGGTCCAATGGGCCCAATATTAGAAAGGTAGCAAGTGCCAAAATTGGCCCTAAGACCACCAACCCAATCGTCGCAAGACCACGTGCACGACGCTGTCGACGCAGCTTACGAAGGGTGTCTACCCAAGGCGTATGACGTGTTGGGATTGCCACCAGATCCTACCAAATTGATGCGGTGAAATTGGCTTCCACCGCTACATCTCGTGGTTGATAACATGGGTGCGTTAAGAATGCCACAGTTTCTGTGGCTATTTTACATCAATTTTCGACGTCTCGTGACCTCAATTTCAAGCTCTGTAATCTTCTTTCGCAACGTGTTTCGATTGATCCCTAAAAGATCAGCACATTTAGCCTGATTGCCGTGTGTTGCGTCCAATGCGATCTCGATTAAAGGCACCTCAATCTCGCGCAAAATACGGCCATATAAACCATCCGGGGGCAACATATCCCCATGTAGGTCGAAATATCTCTGAAGATGACGCCCAACGGACGCACCTAACTTTTCGGTGTCAGTTGCGCCACCACGCAATGGGGCAAGATCGGGCTGATGGCCCAACACTTGCTGCACTTCTGCCGCCGTAATTTCAGGGCTTCGACCAGTAAGCCCCAATCGCTTCACGGCATTTTCAAGTTGGCGCACATTGCCTGGCCAGCTGTAGGTGCGAAAAACTTCAGCCGCAGTCTCCGACAAGCTACGAATGACGCTGCCTGTTTGTTCGATCCGGCCAAGAAAATGTTCGGCGAGCAATGGAATATCATCGACCCGTTCGCGCAGCGATGGCACGTTCAAAGTTGCACCGCTTAGGCGATAATACAAATCTTTACGCACAGTGCCATTTTCCATCGCTCCTGTTAAATCGGACTGGCTTGTCGCTAAGAACCGCGGCACATATTCGCCTGGCGTGTCCATCATCCGCACGATACGCGATTGTATCTCATCAGATATGTCCGCAATTTCGTCAATCAATAGTGTACCGCCCTTAACCCGCGCTAAAACGCGCGCGGGCCCCTCAAGGTCTTGCAAATCCGCCGACGTCACCGTCACGAAGGGCAAAGTGCGTCGGTCTGAAAAGTCGTGGATAGCGCGCCCAATCAATGACTTTCCAGTACCACTTTCACCCCAAACAAGCACAGGTAAATCCGTGTTCATTACACGGGCAACGACGCGGTAAAGCGATTGCATGACATCGGTTCTACCAACCAATGGCAACTCTTCAGGTCGTTCTTGAGCGACTTCTACAGGCGCACTGCGGTGTTGGCCACGCAACTCCAGCGCACGCGCTGTCCGCTTCATTAGGTCAGGCAAATCAAAGGGTTTGGGCAGATAGTCGTAAGCTTCCGCCTCTGCTGCTTTGATCGCAGTCATGATGGTGTTCTGTGCCGAAATAACAATTACGGGCAAACCGGGACGGTCCTTAGCAATCTTTGGCAGCATCTCAAGGCCATTTCCGTCAGGCATAACAACGTCAGTAATAACTACGTCGCCTTTGCCCTCAGCCACCCAACGCATTAGCGTCGTTAGACTCGACGTGGCATGTACCTTACACCCTGCCCGTGTCAGGGCTTGGGTCAAAACTGTGCGAATGGTGCGATCATCATCTGCGACCAATATTGTGCCGTCCATGACTTAATCCTTCTTTGTTTTGTTGGATGCCTGCTCTTTGCAGCGCGGTAGTGAAATACGGAAAATTGTGCGCCCCGGTATAGACGAGACCGAAATCCATCCGCCGTGGTCTGAGATAATTTTGCTGACCAAGGCAAGACCAAGGCCCGTCCCATTTTCCTTCCCGGAAACAAACGGATCGAAAATATCATCCTTGATCCCCTCAGGAAGCCCCGGACCATCATCGATGATCTCAATTTGCAAAGGCAAAGAGTGGCCCGAGCCATCAGAGCGTCGCAAACGGAAAGAGTGTTCGAAGTAGCTGTGCAAACGGATTGTACCGCCTCGTTCCCCTGCGGCTTCGGACGCATTCTTAAGAAGGTTTTGAATGACCTGTAGCAATTGATCGGGATCACCCGAGGCCGCCGGTAATGACGGATCATAATCTTCAATGATCTTCATATTTGCACCGAACCCCAGCAAAGCAGAGCGGCGCGCGCGGTCTAGAACATCATGGATGTTGACTGACTGCATTTCGGTGACGCTAAGGTTTCCAAACTGTTCAACCTGCTCAAGCAGCTTGACAATTCGACGGCTTTCTTCAACAATTAGATCAGTCAGTTCAAGGTCTTCTGGCGCGAGGTTCATGCTCAGCAATTGTGCAGCCCCTGTTATACCGGCCAACGGGTTCTTGATCTCATGGGCCAACATTTCAGCCATGCCAATCGCTGATTTCGCTGCCGACTTTACAGTATCATTCTGTGTCATTCGCCCCGCCAACTCACGCGGCGAAATCATGAGGATCATCTGACCCTCAGAACCAATCAGCGGCGCGATCTGTAAGGCACATTGCAAAGGTGCACGTTGGCCACTGCCAACATCCACGTCGTTTACAAACAGCGGTGTCCCATTTTCACGGGCGTGCGCGAACGCTTCCTCAAGGGGTGCATCAATTGCAATCTGATCCCATAGCGGTACGCCACGCACATTCTTGGCGGAAACATTCAAGAAACCTTCGGCGGCAGAATTGATATCAAGGATTTTATCATCGGGCCCGATAAGAACCCCAGGTACAGGCAAAGATGCCCAGATATTCGGATCGCTCATTCTGCGCCCCCTTCCATTGCTTCAGGGATCATCTTCATGACCTCACGAGCATCTTTTTCGGTTAGAATTTTGCGGCGCAATTCAGCTGGCGTTCCCGCTGTATCCATGAACCAACCAAGGTGCTTGCGCGCCATACGCAGCCCCATCTTTTCGCCGTAAAAATCGATCATCGCCAAATAGTGACCAATCACCATATTCGCCAAAGCCTGCCCCGTTGGGATCACAGGTGCCGGCGTGCCAAATAAGGCATGCGCAACTTCGGCAAGTAACCAAGGACGTCCTTGTGCACCACGCCCAATCATTATGCCGTCCGCGCCTGAGTGCTCAAGCGCCATACGTGCCGTGGCAATGTCAACGATATCGCCGTTCGCAATGACCGGGATCGAAACAGCGTCTTTGACCGCACGAATAGCTTTCCAATCCGCACTGCCTTTGTAGAACTGGCACCGTGTGCGTCCGTGGATCACAACACGCTGTATGCCTGCCGCCTCAGCGCGACGCGCAATGTCAGGTGCGTTCAGTAGGTCATCATCCCAACCAAGTCGGGTTTTGAGGGTCACTGGGACGTCTACGGCGGCGACCACAGCCTCAATCAAGCTAAGCGCATGATCGGGTATCTTCATCAACGCAGATCCAGAGTAACCGCTGACCACCTTTTTTGCAGGACAACCCATGTTGATGTCGATCACCTTAGCACCCTGCGCCTCAACCATCTTGGCCGCTTCTGCCAATGGTTCGGGCTCACGGCCTGCTAATTGAACTGCTGTGCCCACGTGCCCTAGCCCCAGCTCTGCTTTCTCACGGCTGCCCATCGTCTGGTTCAGCATATCGTGGCTGGCAATCATTTCGGACACGACCATGCCCGCCCCAAAGGACGAAACCAAATTACGAAATGGCAGGTCTGTGATTCCCGCCAGAGGGGCCAACATCACAGGTGGGTTTAGGGTCATTGGATCGGTCAAGGCGTGGAATCCTATAGTACTTGATATGATTTAACGGGTTTTGCTTGGCTCACTCAATCCGTGCGCCGCAATCAGACGCTCAATAAACGACCTAACGCACAAAAAATAGGCATATATACCAATATTTGCCACCAAGGCTACAACTGCGTAAAGAATGAGGATGATGAAACGAACCCAAATATGAGTAACGCAGCCTTAATCGTTGCTGCTGGACGTGGTACACGTGCGGGTGGTGAGGTGCCAAAGCAATGGCGTAAAATCGCAGGTCAGCCTGTGGTTGCTCATACCCTGCAAGCATTTGCCGCCCACCCCGCGATTTCCAGCGTTATCTTAGTTCTGCATCAAGATGACCTGCACCTTGCACCCAGCATCGACGGCTTGACCGTCACCACTGGTGGGGCTGAGCGTTCGGATTCGGTTAAGCTGGGCCTTCAAGCAATTCCAACGGGTACAAAAACCGTTCTAATACACGACGTTGCACGGCCATGCGTGACGGACCAAACCATCACCAACATTATCGCTGCGCTTGGAACAGCCGATGGCGCGGCACCGGCACTTACTGTGACAGACGCACTTTGGACTGGTGCGGGTGGAGTAGTTACGGGCACCCAAGATCGAAACGGATTGTTCCGCGCACAAACACCCCAAGGCTTTAAGCTAGACGCAATCACCGCAGCCCACGCTGCATTTGTTGGCGTTGCAGCCGATGACGTCGAAGTCGCCCGTGCAGCTGGAATTACAGTTGCGATTGTGGATGGAGACGAAGACAATCTAAAGATCACCCTACCCGCTGACTTCGCGAGAGCAGAACAAATATTAGAGAGACGCAATGGACATTAGACTAGGCAACGGATTTGACGTGCACGCCTTTGGACCCGGCGACCATGTTACCCTATGTGGCGTTAAAGTTCCGCACACCCACGGACTGGTTGGGCACTCGGATGCTGACGTTAGTATGCACACGGTGACCGATGCTATCTACGGCGCATTAGCCAAGGGTGATATTGGGCAGCACTTTCCGCCAAGCGACCCACAATGGAAGGGTGCAGAAAGCCATATCTTCCTAACGCACGCGGTTGAGTTGGCGAAAAGCATGGGCTTTTCAATATCTAACGTCGATTGCACCTTGATCTGTGAGTTCCCCAAAATCGGCCCACGCAGTCACGAAATGCGCGTTGAAATGGCGCGCTTGATGGGGATGAATCTGGACCGCGTGTCGGTCAAAGCCACGACATCCGAGCGCTTGGGCTTTACCGGACGGGGTGAAGGGATCGCCTGCATTGCAACTTGTACACTGGTGAAACTATGAAACTTGCAACGATGATCGGTACCCTCATGGGGGTTGGATATATCCGTCCTGCACCGGGCACTTGGGGCTCGTTTGTTGCCCTACCTTGGGCGTGGTTGGTTCATATCATTGGCGGCTTCCCGCTTTTACTCATTGGCACCATTGCTGCGTTTTTTAAGGGCTGGTGGGTCACGTCCAAGATGACGGAAGGGTCAGACGACCACGATCCGTCAGAAATCGTCATCGACGAGCTGGTGGGCCAATGGATTGCCCTGATGCCTTTGTCCTTTGCAGCATGGAACAGCGACATCCCAATTCATGTGATGTGGCCCGGCTGGATCGCGGCATTTGCCCTGTTTCGCCTGTTCGACATTTGGAAGCCATGGATCATCGGTTGGGCTGACAAACGTGGCGATGCGCTAGGCGTCATGCTAGATGATGTCATCGCAGGCGTCTTTGCCGCCATCGGCGTGATTGTTATGGCCGGTGTTACACACAGGCTCTTCATAGGATGAACCTTGCCACACAAATACTTGATTTAGCAAAAGAAAGCGGAACCATGATCGCCACCGCAGAAAGCTGCACTGGCGGCATGGTTATGGTCGCACTGACTGATATCGCCGGTTCATCAGCAGTGGCTGAGCGTGGGTTTGTCACCTACACCAACAATGCCAAGATGCAGATGTTGGGTGTTTCTGGTGCCACATTAGACGCACACGGTGCCGTCAGCGAACAGGTGGCCGCAGAGATGGCAAAGGGTGCACTGCGCAATTCTGAGGCCACTTTGAGCGTTTCAATCACAGGCATCGCGGGACCGGGCGGATCAGACCACAAACCCGAAGGACGCGTTTGTTTTGGCATCGCTGACGACAAGAATTGCTTAACCCAGACTGTCGAATTTGGGGCTTTGGGGCGCCCCAATGTGCGCGAAGCGGCACGTGATTATGCCCTAAAGATGCTATTGAATCGATTGACCTAAAACAGCACCAAGAGCCACTGAACCCAACATCTGTATAACGTCGGTATTGCGTCGGTATCGCGTAGGTGCCCGATGCCAGTGTCTGAAAAACTCGCACCGCTCAATATTTAGGCAATCACGCGGTCACGTCGCTTGATTATTAAGCACTCCCCTTATTGCCGTCTTTTTAAGCGGTAAATTGTCATTTTGCTGCTTTTCCTAGCCAAAGTTCGGTTACCACCGCCGCAATTAAACTGATTCCTATGGGAGAATAGATATGAACGGAGCTGATACAGCTTGGATTATCACGGCCACCGCCTTGGTGCTATTGATGACATTACCGGGCCTTGCCCTTTTTTATGGCGGCCTCGTTCGGGCGCGCAACGTCCTTAGCGTCTTTATGCATTGCTACGCTATTGCATCTTTGATGAGCGTCTTGTGGTTCTTCTTTGGCTATTCCATCGCATTTGGTGGCGGCGAAAGCGGTTACTGGGGTGGCTTAGACAAGATGATGTTGCTGAGCGTAACGTCAGACAGCCTATCGGGCACATTGCCTGAGGTTCTGTTCTTTGCCTTTCAGATGACATTCGCAATCATCACGCCTGCTTTGATTGTTGGCGCATATGTAGAACGTATGAACTTTGGTTTCGTTTTGACCTTCTCAGCTGCGTGGATGTTGTTGTGCTATGCGCCAGTCGTTCACTGGGTATGGGGCGGCGGTTTCCTAGCTGACGGCGGCATCTTTGGCGACACTGGCGTTCGTGATTTCGCGGGTGGTATTGTGGTTCACGAAACCGCAGGTATTGCCGCACTTGTTCTGGCCGTATTCTTGGGCGCACGCAAAAACCAAAACACACCGCCACATAACCCTGGCATGGTGATGATTGGTGCCGCCCTACTATGGGTTGGCTGGTTTGGCTTTAACGGTGGTTCACAGCTTGCTGCCGATGGCGGCGCTGCAATGGCGATCACAGTCACACATATCTCTGCTGCAACAGCATCCCTGACATGGGCACTGTGGGAGCGTATCAAATTTGGCCGCGCCTCTTTGGTTGGTATCGTAACCGGGACAATCGCAGGTCTTGCATCCATCACGCCAGCATCTGGTTTTGTGGACCCAGTTCAGGCCTTGATCATTGGTGCGATCGCAGGTGTTGGTTGCCAAGAAGCGGTAAACTTTGTGCGTAACAAGTGCAGAATCGACGACACCTTGGACGTCTTCGCTGTGCACGGTGTTGGCGGTATCTTTGGTACCATCATGATCGCAGTATTCGGTGCCGGCTCATGGGCAGCGCAGTTGGGTTCACTCGCAATCGTTGGTATTTATACGCTGGTTGTAAGCGTTGTATTGGTTTTGATCATTCGTTTGTTCATCCCGATCCGCGTTGACGAAGAGACTGAAGTGAACGGTCTTGATCTCGCGATCCATGGCGAACGTGCATATGATATGAGCAGCTAAACGCCGAGCATCATAAGATAGGTAATGCGGGCCCTCTAGTGGGCCCGTTTTGCATTTAAGAGGGTTGTGAAGGTCTTTAGATCCTCGCCCTGCACTGCGGCCCACAGAGCACTTGCGACTGCTGATCCCACCAATCCGTTTGCCTTTTTCAACAACTTTTCTTTGCGCACTGAAAGCGACATGGGCGCTGCAAGATCATGGGTGACTGTGTGATCATTAACGTCCGTGACGATGCGCACTTTGGATTGCATCTCAGATAGTGTTTCATCCCCGGTGACTGCTACTTTCTGCGCCAAAAGGTTGAGCGACTGATCCTTTGCTGCAACATCATTATACTGCTCAATATCCCCTGTGTTGATCCCTGACAAAGCCATAGCAGCGGTTTGTGAATAACTAAATTTACACTCAAGACCTGTTCGCGGCTCCGCGATATTGCACACAGTCAACCAACGTGGATGCGTGGTTACATGGACGCTTTGGATCGTTTCAGTTTCGACGCTCACATCTGCTAAGGCTTCAAGCATCGCATGTAGACCGTGGCAACAGGCGTGGAACTTGTGGCTGACGGTTTCCATTTGCCATGCGCCCTGCCCGATATTTGTTAGGTTGTGCTGACCGTGATGTGTTTCCCCAAACCCAAGCGGACCTTCCAATCCATCGTCCGCAGACGTCATCCCCGATTGCGCCCAAAGCGCCGCTTCGACACCGCAGCGCGCGGCCAGCCCTGCATTCAATGGTTTGCCCATCGTTCCGAATTGGGATTTGAGCCCAGACGCCATAGTGCTGGCCAAGCCAAGTGCCGCGCGAATTTGGGCGTCAGACAGTTTAAGCAACCGTGCCGCTGCGATCGTTGCACCGAATGCCCCTGCCGTGGCGGTTTGATGATAGCCGATTTGATAGTGATCACGCCCCAACCATAGACCGACATGAACGGAGGCTTCGGCGCCTATTAGGGCGGCGTCGATCATATCAGGGACCGATGCATCAACGTGCTGCTAAATTGCAAGAGCTGCCGAAACCACTGCCACTGAGGGATGCCCGATATGTGCGAAATGCGTGTCGTCGAAATCCAATGCATGGGACAGTGTGCCGTTTATCAGCGCCGTATTGGTCGGTGATCCTGTGTCGCCACCTAGAACCTGGCACGGGCCCCGCGTTGCGTTTGCAGTGACGAAGCCATCAAAACTGCCCTCTGCGGCGCCCGCCAATCCGCAAGCGGCCCAGTCTAACACCGACAATTGCATGACATCACGCACATAACTGTTTGGTTGTGCGTTCGCAAAAGCGATCAGATCGTTGGTAAGGGTCATCTATGGCTCCGGTCAGGTGAACGACCAAAGCGGATTTGCTTAGCCGTAAAGTGCGACAGCCCGCGCTTCGAACGCACGGACGACACGTTGCATCGCCTCGTTGAACACAAGGCCGATGATCCCTTGCAAGATGGCGTTTTTAAATTCAAAATCAACAAAGAAGATGACGTTGCACCCTGTTGGAGTGTCCTCAAATGCCCAATTGGATTTCATGTACTTAAACGGGCCATCCAAATATTCTGTGTCTATCTTCATCTCATCTGGATACAGCGTCACATGGCTGCCGAACCGTTCGCGGAAAACTTTGAAAGAAATCACCAGATCCGCCTCAAGGACCACGCTTTGCTCAACCGGTGTTGTGGATCGAATACGCGCAGCAGCGCACCACGGCAAAAACTGGGGATAAGATGCCACATCGGCCACCAGATCGTACATCTGTTGGGCTGTGTATGGCAGAGGACGTGTTTCTGAGTGTGTGGGCATAACTTTTTTGCATTTTAATATGGTTATCTTTCAAATCCATGTGTTACGAAACCTTTGCAAATACAAGGGGTGAACATGCCACAGCGTCCATATGTCATCGATCAAATGATCTCGGCCAAATCCATTGCGGCACGGATTGAAGAGCTAAGTCACGTGCTTCAAGACGAATTCAAAGGGACCGATAAACTGGTTGTTGTTGGCCTTTTACGCGGCTCGTTCGTGTTTATTGCTGACCTTGTACGCGAGTTAGATTTGCCAATCGAAGTCGATTTCCTGGAAGCGTCCAGTTACGGTGATGGCATGGAAAGCAGCCGAGAAGTTCGCATTCTCAAGGACTTGCGCGGCGCGATTGAAGGTCGCGATGTTTTAGTCGTTGAGGATATTGTCGACACGGGCCACACCTTGAACCATGTCACAAAGATGCTTTTGACACGCAATCCTGCACGACTGAAATCTGTGGCTTTGTTGGACAAACCCTCGCGGCGCGAAGTCGATTTCCGCGCGGACTATGTTGGTTTTGATATCCCAGATGAATTTGTCGTGGGATATGGAATTGATTTTGCACAGCGCAACCGGAACCTCCCCTATATTGGGAAGGTTCGGTTCACTTAATCTGAAGTAAATCGGTCTTAGTTCCAGACGATTTCACGCATAACTGTGTGCGCTTCAGCAATTTTTGTTTTGTCTTCGCGATAAACTGCTGGAAATTCCATCAGATCGATACGGCCGTTCGTGCGTTTGATGTATTGGCGATACTCGTCTTTGATTTTGACGCGTTTCACGCTGTATTGTGCCGGAACTTTAACTTCCTGATAGCATCCAACGCGTGTTGCGCGTGACTCGTCAGCAGCAGATGCTGGTGCTGCGATAACAAATGAGATTGCCACTAATGGGGCTAAAAAAATTTTCATAACTTATCCTTTTCAAAGTTAACTGGCCTTTGGTTAACCAAGAATAAGGGCCAAATAACGGCCCCACTCTGACAAGAATACGAATCTGACGTTGAAAACGCACAAAAAAAGAGGCGCACAGCAGATGTACACCTCTTAATTTGCATTTAGTTAACGGCTTACTTGTTGCAAGCAGCTTTAACTTTAGGGTAATGACCTTTGCTCTTCTGGTGTGTGTGCTGAATATAAACTGGTGCGTAGTAAACTTCTACCAGTTGGCCACCACGGTGCTCCCACTTAGTGTGAGCTGCAGAGTGCAATTTCTTGTGTGTTTCAGTTTTCGCAGGAACCCAAACGCTGTCGTAACAAGCGACGACTTTGCCTTCCCAAGCCATTGCTGGCGCTGCGAAGGAAACCAAAACGGCTGCTGCTGCTAAAATTGTAGTCTTCATAATAAGTTCTCCATTTATAAATAGTGGGCTCAAATTAGCAGCGCCATTAACCATGTCTTGCGAAAATTGAGTAATTTTCGACTTTCGAGCGTAAATTGTGTCGAAAAATTGACGCATTCACAGTTTTGTGTCGGATAGGACACAGTCGCGTGATGCACCTTAAGTCACTGAAAACGTTACTGTATCTAATTTGGAAACAATTGCTCAGTTTAGAATGCACTGTAAACCCCAGATAGAATCACTTGCCGCGGCTACAGCAACCGATCCCAAGTAAAGGCCACTGTTATCGCGCAGCAAAGTCCCACCCAAGCTTACGCGCCCTTCAGCTGACGACATTTTGACAACTAAAAAAGAAAGCGTTCCCAATCCTTTAAGACCGAAAATGCTGTTCGAAATTTGAGATCAGATGGTGGAAACCCGCGAGTTAGCCGTGTTTTGCCTGACGTGCAGCGCGCAACTGAGCGAAATCATCACCGGCGTGATAGCTAGACCGTGTGAGCGGCGTAGCGGACACCATTAAGAAGCCCTTGCCGTAAGCCGCCTTTTCATAAGCTGCAAACTCGTCAGGGTGCACAAAGCGATCAACGGCGTGGTGCTTGGGTGTCGGTTGCAGATATTGGCCCAAAGTCAGGAAGTCGATATCAGCAGCACGCATGTCTTCCATGACCTGCATCACGGATTGGCGATCCTCACCCAATCCAACCATAATGCCCGATTTGGTGAACATCATTGGGTCCAGTTCTTTCACACGCTGCAAAAGTCGCAGTGAATGGAAGTAGCGCGCACCTGGACGCACCTCTGGATAAAATCCCGGAACAGTTTCAAGGTTGTGGTTAAAAACATCAGGACGCGCCTCAACGACCACTTCCAAAACAGAAGGGTCACAGCGGATAAAGTCCGGTGTTAGAATTTCAATCGTGGTGTTCGGGCTGCGGTGACGGATCGCGCGAATAGTTTGTGCAAAGTGATCCGCACCACCATCCGTGATATCGTCGCGATCAACCGAGGTCACAACAACGTGGTTCAGACCTAGTTTTTCAACAGCATGCGCAACACGTCCCGGTTCAAAGGTGTCTAAGTCTTCTGGCGGTTTACCAGTCGCAATGTTGCAGAAGGTACATGCGCGCGTGCAGACCTCCCCCATAATCATCATGGTCGCGTGCCCTTGGCTCCAACATTCGCCCACGTTTGGGCAACCTGCTTCTTCGCAGACCGTAACAAGGTTATTATCACGCATGATTTTGCGCGTTTCATCATAGCCCTTGCTGTTGGGGGCTTTGACCCTAATCCAATCTGGCTTTTTTGGCTGTGGACTGTCTGGACGCCGCGCTTTTTCAGGGTGGCGTTGTTCAGGAATTTTCAGATCACGCATGTTATCGGCCTTTTGGGCTGCGCTTTGGCAGCAAGAGTTTGGTTAGTTTAACCTTAAACCGTTTTAGTTAAAACCCAATGTAGCGCATTCCAGCTATGTTCCAGCGCGAAACCACGCTTTTTATGCCTAGCTTTGTATCTGTTAGCCGATCATGCCACCCGCTGCAGACCCAAGTGTCCGTTCATAGTGTTGATGCAGCCGCATCAATGCGATCCGCAATACAATCTTTCCCGACCGCGCCGACCAGCCAAGCCGCTTTCCCGCGGCCTCGAGTCCTTCAAGATAACAACAACACCGCATTAAAACATCCGACAGCCCAGGTCCCAGGTCTGTCATGGCATCGGCAACCCGTTTGCGCGCCGCTGCGGGTCCATCGCCCACACCACTGTCAGGCGCAAAACCACCATGCCCGCCCGAGGTCAGGAAACGATCCCAGTTTTGAGCGACCCGAGGTCCCATTTGAGCCAATTCGAAATCCTCGCGTAGACGTTCGCCGACCCGGACCAAGTCGTCGCTTAGGAGCTGTTTCATCTTTATCGCGCCGACGTGCCAAGGCCGTCAGTGGCGATTCTGACAGGTTATAACGCATCCTTTTTGGGCGCCCTGTGTCCGCATCTGGAAGTGTCTTTTCGCCCCACTCGCGGTGCTGATTTCCAAAACTGGTTTGTTCTTCTGACATTCCTTTCGGATTTTGATCATTCGCTCCCTCAAGCATTTGGGTAAGTGACGTGCGCCCTGCGGCCGTAATTTGATAGCGTACAATTCGACCCGTTGTTTGGGCCGCAATCCAGTTTTTTAACGCCATCGCCTGCGCAATGTGGCGTTCGACAACCGCGGTTCGCGTACTTTTACCGTTTGCCCCATCACGGACAACCACCGCTTTGTCCATATCCGCAGCAACGGCTAGGACAGCGCCCTTTTCACACAAGCGCCGCAGGATGCGCATGGCGTCCTGTTCTAATCCATCTTTGTCGGTGGTGATCTTGGTATAAAAGCTCATATCAGTCGTTTCCTTGTTTGGGGACACAGACCAATCTTGGGACGTGTCGAAATGGTGATTGCCTAATTGATGAAGAACGGCGTCAACCAAAGGGTCGTCACGGCGGGTTTCCACCTTGCGAATTTGACGCAGAATAGTTGAGGCATGGCAGCCCGATAAGCGTGCTAAAGCCCGAATAGGTAAGCCTGCGTGGGTATGTGCCAGATAAATTTGCGCCGGAATGGGTACCCAATTTGGCAAAGAGGTCGCGGTCGCAATATGTTGCGTGATGTCCATTAACAGATGTCTCCTTTAGCAGAGACGTAGTTTTTTCCACCACTTACCCCCAGCTTTCTCCACACAACCTAAGGATGTGTACATTACTTGTTAGTTAACGAATTCAACAATCTTCATCATTGTTTCTAAAGTATAAACAGTCGTGAACCCTGCGCACTTAGCCATACTGCCACGCGCAACACCCATAAATGCCGTGCGATAAATCCAATGATTGGGACAACTTTGCCCAAAGCTTTAGTTCTTAAGGGGATTTTACATGCAAGACGTATTAACCATTTTACAGCAGTTACAGCGCCCAAGGCTCTTGATGCGCGCGGCACGCATCGGTGCGATGGATTATAGACGCACGGCGCAACTGCCACGTCTTCTTGGTTATGGTCAAATGCCCAAGCACTCAGAGGCTATTTTGCGGCTTATCGAAATTGAAGGCGATCTAAACGCACTGCGCAAAGCAGGCGAATCTGCCTACAACCTGCTGCGCCATATCGATGTGATGATTGCGATCGTGGGAGAGGCACGCGATTTACGCGCCTCTCAACCAAAACCTGTCGACTGACTACATAAAGGAGTCAGGCTCGGCTTCTTTACGTTTTGCAATGTAGTCATTTAGACCGTCTGCAATGCCCTGATCCAATGGCGGCTTAACATAGTCGTTCAACATTTTCTCAACACGGGCAGTTGCCAATGATTGCGTATCGCGCGCGCCCTCATCTTCCCACGTCTCGAATGGTTTGTAGTCCAACAGGTCTGACTTCCAGAACGCATCCTTAAAATTGGCTTGCGTGTGTGCGCATCCCAAATAGTGCCCACCGGGCCCAACTTCGCGGATCGCATCCATAGCTTGTGCGTTCTCATCGATTTCAACGCCGCGTGCGAGGTGATGCAACGCACCCAACTGATCCGCGTCCATTACGAATTTCTCGAACGAGCTGACCAATCCACCTTCAAGCCAACCGCAAGAGTGCAGCATAAAGTTCACACCCGCCAAAAGGCCCATGTTCAGGCTATTGGCTGTTTCATAAGCAGCCTGCGCGTCAGGTAGTTTCGATCCAGTGAACCCGCCGGATGAACGATATGGCAATCCCATGCGGCGCGCCAACTGCCCTGCACCATATGTTATGTGCGCTGCCTCAGGTGTGCCGAAGGTTGGCGCGCCAGAGTTCATATCGATAGACGTAACAAAGGCACCCATAATTACTGGGGCACCGGGACGGATCAATTGGCTGTATGCAATGCCAGCCAATGCTTCTGCCATAACTTGGGTCAACGTGCCTGCAACAGAAACCGGTGCCATAGCCCCGCCAACGATAAACGGCGAAACGATACAGGCCTGATTGTTTTGCGCATAAACTTCAAGCGCACCCATCATAACGTCATCAAACGTCATCGGTGAGTTGATGTTGATCAGGCTGGTCATGACTGTGTTCTCTTGAACAAAGTCTTTACCAAACAGGATGCTGGCCATGTCTACGCTGTCTTGGGCGCGGGATGGTTCTGTCACGGACCCCATGAACGGCTTGTCTGACAGCGTCATGTGGGCGTGCAGCATGTCCAAGTGTCGTTTATTCACTGGCACATCTGTTGGCTCGCATACCGTACCACCAGAGTGGTGCAACCATTTGGACATATAGCCCAGTTTCACGAATTTCTGAAAATCCCCGATGGTTGCATAACGGCGCCCACCTTCTGCGTCACGAACGAAGGGAGGGCCATAAACTGGAGCAAGCACCAAATTTCGGCCACCAATTTCGACATTGCGTTCTGGGTTGCGGGCATGTTGGGTGAACGTAGAGGGAGCTGTTGCACATAGTTTGCGCGCTAGACCTTTTGGAATACGAACCCGTTCGCCGTCAATGTCTGCACCCGCATCTGCCCAACGTTTTAGAGCAGCAGGGTTATCAAGGAAGTTAACACCAACTTCTTCAAGGATCTGTTCGGCGTTTGCCTCAATGATGCAAAGCGCTTCTTCGGTCAGAACCTCAAAGTTTGGGATATTGCGTTCGATGTATTTTGCCGTTTCAAAAGACACTGCTGTTCGTGCTGCACGACGTGCTGCACCGCCGCCACCGCGTCCGCGTCTTGCTGGAGTTGCTGATTCAGACATGATGATCCCTTTTTTATCGACATTGCGTGATTGGCTGATACCTGAGTGCCGCCCCATGTCACCCTGAATTTGCGGCGATGCTGGGAAAAAAGCGACATCTTAGCGCTGCGAATTCGGTTCCTCGCAAAAACATACCCATTCGAACCGCAAAGCAGCTCTCCAACACTTGCCAGCCCCTCCACATCTGCATATTGCAGGACGCATGACAAACATACATGACCGCCTTCTCATCATCGACTTTGGTAGCCAAGTGACGCAATTAATTGCGCGTCGCCTACGTGAACTGAATGTCTATTGCGAAATTCACCCTTATCAGAACGTGACAGACGCGTTTTTGGCCGAATTCGCGCCAAAAGCTGTGATCCTTTCGGGCGGTCCCGCCTCTGTCATCGATGAAGGGTCGCCGCGCCCGCCATCAACTGTGTTTGATCTGAATATTCCGATCCTAGGGATTTGCTATGGTCAACAAGTGATGATGGAAGTCTTAGGTGGTAAGGTCGAAAGCGGCCATGGCACTGCAGAATTTGGTCGTGCGTTTGTGACGCCAGAAGCTGAAAAACTGGCCCTGCTTGATGGCTGGTTTGAAGACGACAAAGAACAAGTCTGGATGAGCCACGGCGATCACGTATCCAAAATCGCACCGGGTTTCGAGGTTTATGGCACCTCCCCGAACGCGCCATTTGCGATCACCGCTGATACGTCACGCAACTTCTTTGCGGTGCAGTTCCACCCTGAAGTCCATCACACACCAAACGGCGCGAAATTGTACGAGAACTTTGTCAAAATGGCAGGGTTCAAGGGCGATTGGACAATGGGCGCATATCGTGAAGAGGCCATTGCCAAAATTCGCGAGCAAGTAGGTGACGCGAAAGTTATCTGTGGCCTGTCCGGCGGTGTCGACAGTTCAGTAGCCGCTGTTTTAATCCACGAAGCAATTGGTGACCAGTTGACTTGTGTTTTTGTAAACAACGGCTTGTTGCGTAAAGGTGAAGCTGAAGAAGTCATCACCATGTTCCGCGACAACTACAACATGCCGTTTATCTATGCGGACGAACGCGAGCTGTTTTTGGGCGAATTGGATGGCCAAAGCGATCCAGAAACCAAGCGCAAGATTATTGGCAAATTGTTCATCGACGTGTTCCAGAAACACGCGGCTGAAGTTGGCGGTGCTAAATTCTTGGCCCAAGGTACGTTGTACCCTGACGTCATCGAATCTGTATCCTTTTCTGGCGGTCCATCCGTGACCATCAAATCGCACCACAATGTGGGTGGTTTACCTGAAAAGATGGGCCTTAAGCTGGTTGAGCCGTTGCGCGAATTGTTCAAAGACGAAGTGCGTGAGCTTGGCCGAGAGCTTGGTCTTCCTACTGGTTTCATCGGGCGTCACCCCTTCCCTGGCCCGGGTCTAGCGATCCGGTGCCCGGGTGAGATCACACGTCCGAAACTGGAAATCCTGCGTGAAGCAGATGCGGTCTATATCGACCAAATCCGCAAACACGGTCTGTATGACGACATCTGGCAAGCTTTCGTTGCAATCCTACCGGTGAAAACCGTTGGGGTTATGGGCGACGGCCGTACCTATGATTTTGCCTGCGCCCTGCGTGCGGTGACGTCGGTGGACGGGATGACAGCGGATTACTATCCGTTCAGCCACGAATTCCTTGGCGAAACCGCAACGCGGATCATCAACGAAGTGCCGGGCATCAATCGCGTGACATACGACATCACCTCGAAACCTCCGGGCACGATTGAGTGGGA
>DLQI01000061.1:0-39703 GCA_002478745.1 Rhodobacteraceae bacterium UBA7436
GGAACTAGAATAACTTGGGTTGGTGTGGGCTGCATTGCTGATCGCGCAAAAACGGCCCCATTTTCCGCAAAGAGCAGTCGTCGCTTGGGATGGTGTCGTTGAGGACGCTATTGCGAAGTTGAGTTTGCAAAAAAGCGATCCCTGAACACGCACAAGCACAAGGTCAAAGTTTAGCTTGATGGATTGTGACGCGCCCACATTACCACGTGGTAAGGAATGGCGAGGTCGGTAAGCCACCGATGAAAATCGGACTCGTAAGATTTAAGCTTTTTATCTGCTTTCACAAAGCCCCTATACCCATTAGGCGTCATTAAACTTCGTAAGTCTGGGATTATTATGGCGCAAAAGTCCACTATTTATAAAATTGAACTGACCGTTTCTGATATGGACCGTCACTATTATGAAACCCATAAATTGACTGTTGCCAAACATCCCTCGGAAACCGATGAACGCTTGATGGTGCGTGTCCTCGCTTTTGCACTAAATGCCCACGAACATTTGGAAATGACAAAGGGATTGTCGACTGATGACGAACCCGACATTTGGCAGAAAAGCTTGAGCGGGGAGCTTGAACTATGGGTGGCATTGGGGCTGCCAAGTGAGAAGATCGTTCGTCAATCCTGCGGCAAAGCCAACGAAGTAATTGTGTATTGCTATGGTGGCAGTGCGGCTGATGTATGGTGGCAAAAGATCAAGAATAGCACCACGCGTTTTGACAATCTTCGGGTGATGAGTTTATCAGAAACGAACACGAGAGAGTTGGGTGAACTGGCGAGCCGTTCGATGAAATTGCAGGTCAATATTCAAGATGGTGATGCAATGGTTAGCGCCGACGATAACGTCGTTTACGTTACCCCTGTTGAGTTGAACCGCGCGGGACATTGAATTGCGGCTATGAGAACAAGATTTTGGCGCGATGTTCTTAGAATGATAATTGGACGATCTACAAACAAAATTGAAAAACGAAAAATGGCATTCCCCAACGGGTGAATTAATCATTCGACGAACATGCGTTCGCTTGAGCAACAAGAGCGTGCGTGCGATCTGTTCTCATACCCATTTGACGTTGCTGTTTTTGAAACGCGGATAGTTACACTGTCCGCAGTTTCCATTACGTGCGGTGGGCGAATGGCACGCGCCAGTTTTTTGGAACCTTTGCTCTAGTCTTTTTCGATCCGGTCCTTGGGCGGTGCCAAACCACGGCAATCGCTTTTATTTATTGGCTTAACCAAGAGTTTCATGACGAAGGAATGATCAGTTTTTAGCGGGCATTTGCTCTTGCTCGAACAGCCAGTCACGAAACAGCATTGCCGTCGGGTTCTGGGCGTTGGCTCGGACATAATACCCTTCTTCGCACGGGGCGATGAAGTCGCTGGCAACGACTAGTTGGTCTGAGGCAAGAGCAGAATGTGCAAGGACTTCGCTAACAAGTGCCACACCATTCCCGTGAAAAGCCATGTTCAAGGCTGCGTCGAATGAATCAACATAAATCTGTGGAATTAGGTCATGCTTTTTAGCACTCGGCCAATTCTCCCATCCGGCTGATGTGCCTACGGCTTCGATCAAGGGAAGCGCGTGAAGATCTCCGTCTAAAGTCGCTGATTTAATTGCGACCAGACCATTGGGTTCAAGCAATGTCGCGTTTTTGCCGAATTGTTTGAACGTGCCAAATGGGATTTCGACATCTGCATTGACGGACTTAAAGTCGTCTGGCCAAATCGTACTAAGAAAACGCAGGCGGATATCAGGATGACGATCGGTAAACGTGCGCAATCTGGGTGCGATGATCCATTCCGCGACGCTGACGGATGTTGCGACTGTCAAAAGGTTCTGGGTCGTACCTGTTTCAAAAATTCGCGAAGCGGCGGTCAGAGTGCCTAAGGCAGAAGCAACCTGTGGGATCAATTTTCGACCATCATCGGTTAATGCCAATCCGCGCGCTTTACGGATGAATAACGCGACACCTAACCGACTTTCGAGTGCCTTAACATGTTGGCTGACAGCAGATTGCGTCATTCCAATTTCATCGGCTGCAGCGGTGAAACTGAGGTTTCGCGCCGCTGCTTCAAAGGCACGAAACCAAGTGAGAGGAGGGAGGGATTTAGCCATGGTCAAGTTGTCCATTAGTTTTTCTAATATCTAAGCCCGCGTTTACTTAGTTTGTCAAATTGGAGTTTTGGCCGGACAGTGAGCGAAAGCACAAAAGGAAGACGAATATGCAGCCTGAAATCAGAAAGATTGTGACTTATGATGAAGAGGTATTGATTGAAGGTTTTAAAGCCGCTGAAACGCCGTGGCGACTGTTTGCGGTTGCGGCTGTGGTTAAGAACCCTTGGGCTGGTCGTTTTGTCGAAGACCTAAAACCAGAGATTCACGCATACGGTCCCGTTCTTGGTGAATTGCTGACGCAACGCATGATCGATCTTGCGGGTTCTGGTGATGCAATTGAGGCTTATGGGAAGGCTGCAGTTGTTGGTTTGAATGGTGAAATCGAACATGCGTCGGGCCTTATCCACACTTTGCGCTTTGGAAATCATTATCGTGAAGCCGTTGGTGCAAAATCTTATCTGGCCTTCACCAATACGCGTGGGGGTGCCAATTCGCCGATCATGGTTCCGCTGATGGACAAGAATGATGCGGGTCGTCGTTCGCATTACCTAACGATCCAGTTTGCGATCCCTGACGCGCCACGTGACGACGAAATTGTCGTGGTATTGGGCGCTGCTATGAATGGACGCCCTCATCACCGGATTGGTGATCGTTATCAGGATTTGAAGGATTTGGGTCATGACCTGGACAACCCAGCGGCGGTCTAAATTTGGAACGCTGGCGACCATCACAGCAGGTGATGGTCCACTGGTCGTTTTAATTCATGGCGTAGGATTGCGCGCAGAAGCGTGGGGTGCGCAGATTGCGGCACTATCGCAAAACTGTCGTGTGATCGCTGTGGATATGCCGGGCCATGGGCACAGCGCCTCTTTGATCGGCGCGCCAGATTTAGCTGATTTTACAGACAGTATTGTGGGTGTATTGGACGAACCCGCAATCGTTTTAGGTCATTCGTTTGGGGCGATGATCGCGCTGGATCTCGCTGTACGTCATTCGAACAAGGTTAAAGGTCTAATTGCTCTCAATGCGATTTATCGCCGCAATGATGTAGCAAAGTTGGCTGTCAAAGATCGAGCTGACAGTCTTGATGGGCGTACCGTTGCGGATCCAACTGCTACTCTGAAACGCTGGTTTGGCGATGGTGCTGGTTTGGCAAAGGACGCTTGCGAGCAGTGGTTGCTTAATGTCGATCCCGTGGGCTACCGCACCGCTTACAACATTTTTGCAAAAGAAGATGGCCCATCGCTGGACGCCTTGGTGGGACTGAAATGCCCCGCCTTGTTCGTCACTGGAGATCTTGAACCAAACTCCACTCCGGACATGTCGCGTAATATGGCAGGACTTGTTGAAAATGGTCGGGCGGAAATTTTGAAGAATGCGGCGCACATGTTGCCAATGACACATGCCCTACAATTGAACGGTTTGTTGGCAACGTTTGTTAGTGGGGTGGCAAAATGACTTTGCTCGATCCTTTAAAACTTCGCAGCGCATTTGGTAACTTTTTGACGGGTGTCACAGTTGTGACCGCAACGCGGTCCGATGGTACACCCATTGGATTTACGGCCAATTCATTTTCTTCGGTGTCACTTGATCCACCGTTACTGTTGGTCTGCCCAGGGAAATCTCTTTCTAGTTACAAGACATTTTCGGGATGCTCCCACTTTGCCGTGAATATTCTAGCCGAAGATCAACAAGACATTGCAACGACTTTTGCGAGCTTTAAAGGGGATCGGTTTGCCAAAGTAGCGCACCAGCTTGACCTACATGGCTCTGCATTGATCGATGGGGCTGTTGCGCAATTTTCCTGTGCCACTCATCAGGTAGTGCCGGCAGGCGATCATTGCATATTGATGGGGCAAGTCGATGCAGTTCTGCAAAATGACAAGCTAGGTCTTGGGTATCTGAATGGAGAGTTCTTTTGCCCTTCAGACAAAACATTCGATCAATTGAAAAGGACAGAATAGATGGATTTTTCTCTTTTCGCGCATATGGAACGTTTAACTCCTGATCAGGATCACGCAACATTGCGAACGGAACTGATTGAACTCGCCAAACTGGCGGACGAAGGTGGGATGCGCGCTGTTTGGACGGGTGAACACCATGGAATGGATTTCACCATTGCGCCGAACCCTTTCCTGACATTGGTAGACCTAAGCAATCATACAAAAAATGTGCAACTTGGAACGGGGACAATCGTCGCGCCATTTTGGCATCCTATCAAGTTAGCAGGTGAAGCGGCGGCTGCAGATCTAATCACTGATGGGCGGATTGAACTTGGGATTGCACGTGGGGCGTACTCCTATGAGTACGAGCGTTTGATGCCCGGCATGGATGCGTGGGAAGCCGGTTTGCGCATGCGTGAGACTACACCTTTATTGCGCCAACTTTGGGCGGGTGATTGCGCGCATCAGGGAGAATTCTATCAATTTCCATCAACAACGTCGGCACCAAAGCCAGTACAGAAAGATGGCCCGCCGATCTGGATTGCGGCACGTGACATTAACAGCCACAGTTTTGGCGTCGATAACGGGTTCAACATTCAAGTGACCCCGTTGTGGCAGGGGATCGACGAAATTACCGATCTGATGAACAAATTCAACGAGGCCTGCGCTGCGTATGACGGACCACGCCCAAAAATCATGTTACTTCACCATACCTACGTAGGTGTGGACAGCGATGATACCGCGGTAGCGTCACAGCAGTTATCAAAATTCTACAATTACTTTGGTGCGTGGTTCAAAAACGAACGCCCCGTCCAACAGGGATTGATCGAACACATTAGCGATGACGATTTAGAGGCCAACAAGATGATGTCGCCTGAGAACATGATGAACAATCTGACTATTGGAACCGCGCAAGAAGTGATTGATCAGATCAAGCGATATGAAGACTTAGGTTATGATGAATTCGCGTTTTGGACAGATAGTGGCATGGACTTTGCCCGTAAGCGTGAGTCACTATCGAGGTTCATCAATGACGTAATGCCTGCATTTACCTGAGGATTAAGATGACACAACTTCCCCATTTTCAACTGTATATCGACGGCGAATTTACTGAAGGCCATGATACTCAGGTTATGACGACGCAGAACCCTGCAACTGGTGAGGACTGGGCAACATTTTCCTGTGCCGCTCCGCAAGACGTTGATCGCGCCGTAACAGCTGCGCGCCGCGTTCTGGATGATCCGGCATGGCGCGATATGACCCAAACCCAACGCGGTAAGTTGTTGTATCGTTTGGGGGAATTGATCGAAGAAAATGCGCAGAAATTAGGACGTCTTGAAACAACAGACAGCGGCAAGCTGTTAGCGGAAACCGCCAGCCAGACCGGGTATGTAGGGGACTATTATCGTTATTATGCGGGCCTTGCGGATAAGATCGAAGGGGCGGTGTTGCCCATCGACAAACCCGATATGCACGTTTTTACGCGCCGCGAACCAATCGGGGTGGTCGTTGCAATCGTACCGTGGAACGCGCAGATGTTCCTCACTGCGACGAAGTTAGGGCCCGCATTGGCCGCAGGCTGCTCGGTAATCCTAAAAGCGTCAGAAGTCGCACCAGCTCCTATGTTTGAATTTGCCCGCCTCGTTGCAGAGGCGGGCTTCCCTGAGGGTACTGTATCCATCATTACGGGCGATGCTAAGAATTGCGCCATTCCCTTGACACGCCATGCCGATGTAGACCGGATCGCCTTCACGGGTGGCCCAGATACGGCCCGCCATGTCGTACGTAATTCGGCAGAGAATTTCGCAGTTACCTCGCTTGAGCTTGGGGGGAAATCTCCGATCTTAGTATTTGAAGATGCAGATCTAGAAGGCGCAGCAAACGGGCTGATTGCAGGTAATTTTGGGGCTTCAGGACAAAGTTGTGTTGCTGGATCGCGAGGGCTTGTTCACAGGTCGATTTTGGAAGACTTGATTGCGCGAATTTCTGAGAACTGCGCGAATATTGTTGTTGGCGATCCACTAGATGCCAGAACAAACCTGGGGCCGCTGTGCACCAAGGCGCAAATTGATTTGATCACAGCAACTTTAGCAAAAGCCAAAGATCAGGGGGCAATTATTCGTTTTGGTGGAGCACCATTGAATACCGCTGGTAACTTCATGGCTCCAACTTTGGTTGAGTGTAACGATCATCATGTCGAAACACTGAATGTGGAATTGTTCGGTCCGGTCATGTCGCTAATCCCATTTGACACCGAAGAAGAAGCGATTGCCTTAGCCAATAGCACGCCCTTTGGCTTGGGATCGGGCGTATTCACCCAAAATTTAGCGAGGGCACATAGGGTTTCAGCGCGCCTTAAGGCAGGCATATGTTGGGTTAATACCTATCGCGCAATTTCACCGATAGCTCCTTTTGGTGGATACAATCATTCGGGTTACGGTCGTGAAGCGGGTATCGAGGCAATAAATGATTATACCCGTACAAAAACGACGTGGATCAACACTTCGGTCGATCCGATGGCGAACCCTTTTGTAATGCGATGATTGTGATGGGTTTGCTTAGCCAAATTTTCTTCATTAAGCCATGAATTTGTAGTGCTGGCGGCGTTGTCTAACGTGTTCGANNGGTTGTAATGCTTTTGGCGTGCATAACTCGAAATGTCACCGGTGTTGCAGATTCTTAACGCCGTCCAACACAGCAGGTTTATTGATGATGCCACTCAGCTATGCGAAGAAACACTATGGTTTGATCCTATTTTCGCTTGTGATATTTGGTTCGGCGCTCGACACAAGTGTTGGACTGAACTTTCTACTCCTATTTGTCATTGTAAGCGGCGTCGTTTTTTCGGCAACTAATTCTGGTGAGAACATTCACCTCTCTTCAAGATACAAACTAACAATTGGTCTTTTCTTCGCGACATATATTGGGCTGGTTTGTTCGGAAATTTTGACATCATTCGACCCGGCAGAAGCTGCATCTGTGATCGTGAACTACCTGCCAGTTGGGTTGCTAGGGCTGGTTTTGGTGTTTTGTCTGAAACATGGTGTAAGCTTTTCGAAGCTCACGCCATGGATTGCCTTGATTGCCATCATATATGCAATTTTGGCCCTCTATCAATCAAACTGGAGTCCTTCGGGGAGGGTCAGCTTTGGCTACAACCCAATTCCTTTGGGTATGATCGCTGTCCAACTAATGTTTTGGTGTGGCTGCGCAACGTTGGAACGACAACGTTCATCGCTTCTGGCTCTTGTTGGAATAGTAGCAGCATTTTGGGTTGTCTATTTGACTGCCAGTAGGGCACCAGGGATCGTCGGATTCGCGCTGTTGTCCGTTTGGTTTTTGTTTTCAAAACAGCCACTTGTGGTTCGTGCCGCCGTTCTTATTTCGTGCGCATCAATTCTTCCATTGTTAAACTTTCTTGGAGAACTTGCAAAGTCTTCTGAAGTATCAAGTCTCAATATTTTATTCGAACCTTCTAATGGTAGTCTTTTGGGGCGACTTTCTATTGTTGATAGTTCAATCATGACAGGGGTCGATACTGGCGTCATTGGCTCCGGCACTTCCCGATCATGGATTTGGCATACGGGAATTGATGTTATCAAGCAACAACCCTGGCTCGGCTGGGGACGTGAAGCACGCTTAACACAGGAAATGTTTCGTGCAGTAGATGCACCAATCGGCCTCACCACATTCCCACATTTTCACAACGAGATTATAAACATGGCGGTGCGGTTTGGAATTCCGGCAGCTATTTTGATGGTTGTCAGCTACGCAAGTTTTTTTTTGATCCCGACAAACAAACGGGCCTTTTGGATCACATTTGTTTTTCTGAGCCAACTTTTCGCTTTGTCAGTTACAGATGTAATCTGGCACCACAGCGTTACGATGTCGATGTTTGTGTTTACGCTCATCTTGATGTTCTTGTTTTTAATTGAAGACTCTGAACGAGTTGAAGATGCGTCAACTAGGTAGCTGGTACCTAAATGTGGATGCATCTCCTGCTTAAACGGGCTGCCCACTCTTGAAAGCGTGGAAAAGCGCTAATTGTGATCCGTTACCGCATCGTGATTTTCGTCGCCTAGGCGCGTGTTGTCTGCAAGGTGCGCGCGTATACGGTTTCTTTCGTTTCGGTTATGCGCTGACGAAGGCAAATCATTTGCGTGTCACCGGTCCAATAAAAGTTGGGAAGAGCACGCGTTGCGTTCAGTTGATGGCCTCTTTGGATTCTGATATTTTTATCCAGTAGATGCCGCGAGCGTATTTTCTCCAACCTGGGACGTGGCGGACGAACGCTCGGCCGAATTAAACGGCTCGTTGCCATCGCAATCGGCGCGTTCCGCCCGTTGTATGTATTCCAACGAGCCCAGTAGGCCGTAGTTGATATTGAGGCTGATGTAGCCGCGATTGGTCATGGTGTGCCCTAGGCCATTGCATCTTGATAGCCGCCAAAGGTTTGAAAATGGGGCTCGATGAAGCTGTAAAATGCTCCGAATGCATGCTTTCGCGTGACAGCATAGTGCAAAGGCAACAGGTCTCGGAAATGAGCGGGGAAATGCTGTTCCACTAACACCATAACGTCTGTTGTGATCGCGCTAGTGTGGTGTGGTAAGTTGGGGCCACGCTTTATTCATCCCATACTCGCGTTTTGTGTCGCTAAAGCTGACGTGATCAGACCGCGCCATCTTTAGGGGTTCACTGGCGTGTACGGTGCTGAAATCTGTATTCGTTTCCATGCTGGTTAGGATGAGTGACTGGACTGTTGAATAAGACAGATGGGTGTTTGTTGTATGAAAGTTATCGCGTGGTGGATTTGCAAGTTGCACTCAAAGCTTCACATCGACACATGTAGGGTATGGGTCTATCCAGTTTGGCGCTGGCCCATGACATTGCATTCTGGAGGTTCCGATGGCTGATACCGATGAAACAAATACTAAGACGCATTATATTTGCCAAACTTACGTTGAGAAAAAGCAAGGTTCTAGCGTAGTGACTTTGGCGATCGATAAACAGTTCGAATATTCCACTGCCTCAGATGCCGAAGAACGTGCAGAACGCGAATACCGCAACGAGACCTGTGTGGGTGCTGACGCCTACATGATCGTTGAAGATTCACAATCTGATGAAGTTGGGACACCTGATTTTCTTGTGCGTCTTGGCAATGTGCCGGACGACGATGGGTCCTGACCCAACACTGTGTGGGTCAGGGATCACATAAATTTGTCACCGGCGATGGTGCATGATCTTGAATGAGCGCTGGTGCTCTTTGAATTCTGGATCAACGGCCTCGGTCAGCTGATCGGTTTCGGCTTTCTTCATCAATCGTTCGGCCAGGATGAATGAAATGATTGCGGCGAACATTCCCCCAGCCATCTGTCCAATTAGGACACCTTCAGCGCCCCACAGCTGTGCGCCAAAGTAAACGAACGGGATGGTGCCCAATGTGTTGCGCCCCCAGTTGACCCAAGTGGAATAGAATGGGTGGCCTAGGTTGTTGTAGGCCGCGTTACCGACAAAGATAATGCCGTTGAATATCCATGCTAATGATAGCGGACCGCAAAATAAGAAAATTAGATCGCGTGTTACGCCACTTGCGTTGAACAGATCTGCGATCGGTCCGCGTACAAGGTACAAGACAAACACAACAGGGATCACGTAGGCGACGATTAAAACCATGCTGCTGTTAAAGGCATAGCGAACGCGCCCGTGTTGGCCCGCGCCGAAATTTTGGCCGATGATCGGCCCAATTGCGCCAGACATGGCAAAGATCAGCGCGAATGCGATGGGGGTCAGGCGTCCGATAACGGCCATGCCCGCAACCGCTGCTTCGCCGAATTCCGCTGCAACACGCGTCACGTATGCGCCGCCAATTGGTGCTGCGATGTTCGCAAGCATTGCGGGGACAGCGATGGCTGCAATAGGGCGTAGATCGCGCACAACTGCACTGACTGATAAGCCTGTGAACCCACCATAGCGGCGCGATATATACCACAGACCCGTCACAGCGATAGACACCCGTGAGATGGCAGAAGCCCATGCTGCACCGTCCAGCCCCATATCAAAACCAAAGATAAGGATTGGATCAAGAACGGCGTTCACGACACCAGCAACCAACGTGACGATCATCGACAACTTGGCTGCGCCGTGGCTGCGCAAAGCCGCAGAAGCAATGATACCAATCATCAGGATCGGCATCGTTGGGATTAAGATTTGAAGGTAAGAAACGGCCAATTCTTGTGTTTCGCCAGATGCACCAACCAATGCGGTCAGATTGTACAGGTTGGTGTAAATTATGCTGGCAAACGCAATGGCAAAGGCAACCCCAACGATCAGCACATGTGTCAACAACTCGGTCGCGCGTTCTGGGTTATCTTCCCCCAATGATTTGGCCACCATCGCCCCACCGGCAATGGCCATACCGATACTGATCGACGTGGTGATGAACAAAATGGATCCGGCAAAGCCAACTGCGGCAGCCAATTCGTCAATTCCCAACATCGATATGAAAATCATATCCACCAAGTCGACGACAAACAGTGCCAAGAAGCCAACGGCAGCTGTCATGGACATCGTTATGATGTGTTGTGTCAGATTGCCGCTGAGAAACTTGGCTTGCTCATGGCTCATGTGGTTTTCTCATCCATGATTGCTTCAATCCTTAAGGTCATTTCAGCTTCCCAATCGCAGCGAAGCTCCCTGACACGAGACATGTATGCTTCGTTGTCTTTCATCGGAACGGCAGGGTCATAATGATCCGCAGCCATGACCATGCTACCACGATCCAATTCGTTAAAGGCTTCTGTTAGCTGAGCCGCTTGATTTGAAGAGTACCCAATGCTCTGCATCGCTGAGCGGGCCATGCGAAGGGAGCTGTCATAGGTCTCGCGGATGATATCGCGGCAACCGGCGTGCCACAGATCATATACATGGTTGCGATCCACAGCACGGGCAACAATGTGAACATCTGGATGATGGTGGCGCACATATTTGACCAACTCGGTGATTTGTTCACGTCCATCAATGGCGATCACCAACAGTTTTGCATTCTCAATACCTGCGGAATGCAACAAGTCAGGGCGGGTCGCATCACCGTAGTATGCTTGCAAATCGAATGCCTTAAGGAACTCTAGCTGTCGGGCGCTAAAGTCCATAACTGTTGGAGACAAGCCGATGTTTCGCAAAATTCGGCTGACGATCCCACCGACGCGGCCGTGGCCCGCGATGATGATGTTGCTTTTTTCTTCAATCACATCCATTTCGCGATCTTCAGTCGTAGCGAGACGTGGCGCGATCACGCGGTCAAACAAGATAAACAGGGCAGGGGTTAGAAGCATCGAAAGTGCAACAATCAGCAAAAGACGATCTGCCAAATCACTTGGGATTACCGCGCTCGCAACTGTAAATGAGAGCAGTACAAAGCCGAATTCACCCGCCTGGGCCAAGCCAAGGCTGAATAACCAGCGATCTGTGCCCTCAATTTTGAAGATCACAGCGAGGACAAATAAAACAGCAATTTTCAGCGCCATCAAGCCAAGTGACAAGGCGACGATAATCGCGAAGTTGTCGAACAACAGACCAAAGTTGATCCCCGCACCGACCGTCATAAAGAACAGACCAAGCAACAGGCCTTTGAATGGATCGATGTCGCTTTCAAGTTCGTGGCGGTATTCGCTGTTTGCCAAAACAACACCGGCAAGAAACGTTCCCAAAGCAGGGGACAACCCGACCAAGGTCATGAGCAAAGCAATACCAATCACCATCATCAAAGCCGTGGCGACAAACAATTCACGCAGTTTTGCCGCAGCGATGAAACGAAAGACGGGGCCAGTCATATAAGAGCCAACAATGACAACAGCCGCAATTGCGCCCAGTGTCACAAGTGCCGCGCCCCATGCTGGCAAGCCGTCGACAAGGCTCATGGCAGGGCCGTGACCATCGTCGCCAGTACCGTGGTGCAATCCCTCAACCAGTTCAGGCAGCGCCAAAAGTGGGACCAACGCCAGCATTGGGATAACGGCGATATCTTGGAACAAGAGGACAGAAAAGCTGGATTGCCCGCCATCACTTTTCATCAAGCCTTTCTCGTTCAGGGTCTGCAAAACGATGGCGGTTGAAGACAATGCCATGACCAAGCCGATCGCCAAGGCGACGGACCACACTTGACCCATCATCATTGCAGCACCCATCACGGCGATTGTTGTCAACGCAACCTGCCCACCACCAAGGCCTAAAAGTTTATTGCGCATGGACCAAAGCAGTTTTGGCTCAAGTTCAAGCCCAACCAAGAACAGCATCATCACCACGCCAAATTCAGCGAAGTGTTGGATGGATATTACATCCACATGCAAGATCGCGAGAATTGGACTGATCACAATGCCAGCGATGAGGTAGCCCAGAACCGAACCAAGACCGAGACGGGATGCGATTGGTACGGCAAAAACACCAGCAACAAGGAAAAGGAATGCGAGAAGTAGAAAATCTGTCATGTGAAATACCTAATAAATGGTTTTCACATTCAAATGCGACCAAGGCGCGAAAGTAAAGGAATTCTGACCGCCTTGGGGTGGAAACCTATGTAGGATTCGGCGACGTTAGGCGTCGCGCTTGGCAATCCAATCGTGGGCAGGGTCGTTTTCAAAACGCCATTTGCGCAAGGGACCTGCCATCACATTTAGATAATACAATTCATAACCATAAGGGGCACCGCACGGGTGGTGACCTTTGGGTACTAGCACTACATCGCCATCCTTGGCTGCCATGGTTTCATCCAACTCACCGTCCTCGGTATAGACGCGTTGAATTGCAAAGCCTTGGGCGGGATTCAGGCGGTGGTAATAGGTTTCCTCAAGGTAGGTCATGTCGGGATAGTTATCTTCATCGTGACGGTGGCTTGGGTAAGATGACCAGTTGCCAGATGGTGTGAACACTTCAGTGACCAGAAGACTACCTGCCACATCCCGATTTTCCATTGCGATATTGTTGATGAAACGCTGGTTTTGACCAATGCCACGTGGGGTTAATTCGATATTCTCTGGCCCAATACGCTGCGCTGGATAGTCGCCTTTTGCGGGGGCGGTACAAACTGCCAAAACGCAATCGGTGGTGGCTGTTGCTGTCCAGTCGCTATCGCCGGGAACATAGGCGCAGTGGGGTGCTGTCTTTTCGAAGACAGACATGCGGTCGCCCATCTTACCAAAGTCGATGCCTGCGGCTTGGATCTCTGCGTGGCCCTCGACAAGAACCAAAATCACTTCGCGATCTCTTGTTGCTTCGTTGGCCGTTTCACCTGCTTTGAGGTGATAAAGACCAAAACCAACATACTCCCATCCGGCCGTTTCTGGCGTAATGTCGTGTACTTTACCGGATGTACTGGTCGGCGAGCGAAGTAGATTTGCCATGTGGAAATTTCAATTCATTAGTGTTGGATTTATGGATTTGCCGATGGAGCGTTTACGTCATCGGGCAAAACGAAATCAAAGAAAAAGACGTAAGCTGAATAGACGCCGATGCCGGCCATCAGCAACGCCCAGACGGCGTTACCTGCGGTCGCTTCGACAACCGTCCATCCTGCGAGGACTGCAATCAGGACAATCCGTCGCCAAAGTGGGCGGAAAAAGGGGTGGCGCAATTCTAGGGCGTTGGGCCGCCGTTTGGTCATTGCGCCACTCCAATCATCAAACGGTACCGCCCAAGGAACCTTCAAGCGAGGCCAGCTCTTGGCCGCCAGCCATTAGGTCTTGAAGTGCTTCGGGTGTGATGCCGCCACGTTCCGCTGTGCCGTGTGTTGTGCCGCGATTTAGAACCGTAAAACGATCCCCTACGGCCAAAGCATGACGTACATTGTGCGTGATGAAGACAACTGCCACACCTTCTTTGCGCACCTTGTCGATGGTTGCCAAAACATTGGATGTTTGGCGTACGCCCAGTGCAGAAGTTGGTTCATCTAAGATCAATACCTTTGCACCGAAATGCACGGCGCGTGATATTGCAACCGTCTGGCGTTCACCGCCCGATAAGGTGCCAACGGCCTGATCTGGGCCGCGCAGGTTGATGCCCATTTTACGCATGGCTTCCATGGTTTCATGGTCCGCTTTTTCACGGTCATAAAACGGGATGCCTGCGATTTTCTTCGTTGGCTCATTGCCCAAGAAGAAATTGCGGCTAACAGACATGAGTGGGATCATGGCAAGGTGCTGGTGCACCGTTGCAATTCCTGCTTCCATAGCAGCGCGCGGGTTCTCAAATTTTTGGACGTTGCCATCCACAATAATGTCACCCTCAGTAGGCTTCACAACACCTGACATCGTTTTGATGAAGGTTGATTTACCCGCACCGTTGTCACCTAAAAGACAGTGGCATTCGCCCGGATAAATCTTGATCGAAACACCGGCGAGCGCGATCACTGGCCCGTAGGTTTTTCTGATGTTGCGCATCTCGATGATGGGCGTGGCTTCTGTTTGAGCATTCATATCAACGCTCCCCTGTAATCAAGCGACGGATATATGTGTTCAGGATCACCGCACCAAGCAAAATGACACCAAGGAACACGCGGAAGAGTGAGCTTTCGACCCCAGCAAAGAAGAGACCTTGTTGCACGACACCAAAGATCAAAGCGCCAAGTGCTGCGCCGATGACGGACCCATATCCACCCGTCAAAAGCGCGCCGCCGATGACAACTGCGATGATGGCTTCGAATTCTTTAAGCAAACCACGGTCAGCTCCAGCAGAACCAAATTCCATGACCTGGCATGTTGCAAATACTGTCGCGCAGAAAGCTGTGAACATGAACATCAGTATTTTAACTCTGCTTACAGGAACACCTGAATTACGCGCGGCCTCTGCGTCGCCACCAGATGCAAAGACCCAGTTGCCGAAACGTGTTTTGGTCAAGAGGACATGGCCAAAAACAACGAGGCCAAGTGCCCAAACGATCAACATTGGAATGCCGTCAACCACTGGCTGACCCGCACGTGTGCCGCGTTCGAAGACAGCGATCACACCTTGGTCACCTAGATAAACAAAGAAACCTTGAAGAATTTTACCGCCAAACAAAACGCCTAACCAATCACCTTCTGCCGCTTCACGAATGCCACCGATAATGGTTTTGCGTTCGATTGTTTGTGGAAGGAAAATGGTGAACCCGCGTAAAATAAATAGGAAGGCCAAAGTTACGATAAAGCTAGGAAGACCTGTGCGGATACAGATCAAACCGTTCAAGGCACCGATTGCGGTGCAGATTGCGAAAGTTAATATGATTGCCATCCACATGGGCCAACCAAATGTGACCCCGAAAATTGCGATCAACATTCCGGCGAAACCGATCATAGAGCCAACGCTTAGGTCAAATTCGCCAGCGATCATTAACAGGCAGGCACCCACCGCGATAATCATGAATTGCGCTGAAACTACAGACCAGTTCATCATGCCCTGCGCACTGAACATGCCGCTGTCGCCAGCTAAGAAGATAAAGACCGCAAATACTGCGATCGTCCCGATGATTCCACCAAGTTCGGGGCGTATCAGTGCGTTGCGAAACGACGACATCTCTTTGACGCGTTCGTCGGTTCCAGTGGTTGTCTCGTTGGACATTTCATTCTTCCTATAGGTCTTGTTAGAAACAATAAGGGCGGTGCCTTCGTTTAGAAAACGCCGCCCTCAGTTTAGATTTTAGCGGTATTCACCAGCAAACTTTTCAACCATTTCTAGGCCAGAAGCTGTCACGAAGCCTGGGCCAGAGTTGATGTTGTTGCCTGGCAAAACGCCGTAACGGTGGTAGTTCGCCATCACAACAACCGGCAAGTAAGCCTGCAAGAATGGCTGTTGGTCGATACCCCAGCTGATAACGCCAGCTTTGATGCCGTTAACGATCTCTGCACCTAGGTCAAATGTACCAAAGTAGATGTCGCCAGCCATGCCGTTTTCATCAAGAGCCAACAATGTTGGGTCTGCAGAGGTTGGACCTAGTGTAAGAACAGCGTCTGTTTCTGGGTTAGCAGTCAAGTAAGCCAATACGCGGTTCTTAATCTCAGCTGGATCTTGGCCAGAGTCGATCATTTGGTTGCCAAGCTCGATGCCTAGACCGTCTGCAAAGCCTTGGCAGCGATCAGTTGAGGAAGGTGAAGAGATGTAGTGGTTAACACACAGGAAGCTTCCAACGCCGTCGCCTTTAGCGCGGAGACCAGCAGCTAGACCTGCGTCATACTCAGGCTGGCCAACGTACATAAGCGCGCCAACTTCACGTGCTTGGTCTGGTGTGCCAGAGTTCATGATGATGACGTCAACGCCGCTTGCGACTGCGTCCATGATTGGGCCTTTAAGCACATCATAGTCGGCAAGTGTTGTGATGATGCCGTTTGGACCAGAGGCTGCTGCCTGCTCGATGATACGAGCCATGTCACCCAAATCGCCAGTTGGCGGGTTACGGTATTCAACTTCAACATCCATTTGTTCGCCAGCAAGTGCGATGCCGTTTTTGATGGTGTTCCACCAGCTGTCGCTATCCGGAGCGTGGCTGACAAGTACATACTTAAGGCTATCACCGTGGCCGTCAGCGACAGCTGTTAGTGGTGCTGCAAAAAGCGCTGCGCCAATCGCGAGCGACTTGATTACTGTTTTCATGAGGTCCTCCCAGACGTTTCTATTCTTTTGTGTCTCGCGGTATTCCCGCCAACAACGAAATCTAACCATACCACTATTCAGATTGCAACCGGTTGCAAAAATTGTTTTTACCTTTTCGTTTCCCAAACATATAACGTCATGAAAATAGGGAGTAACTAGGTGGCGGTAACACTGAAAGAAGTGGCTGAACGGGCGGGCGTTTCACGTTCAGCTGTGTCACGGACCTATACCGATGGTGCTTCGGTCTCCCCAAAGACTCGGAAAAAGGTTGAGAAGGCGGCCAAAGAGTTAGGATACAGCCCTAACGCTTTGGCGTCTTCACTGACCACTGGGCGCACCAAATTGATCGGTCTGATCTCAAACAACTTTCACAACCCGTTGTTCTTGGAAGTGTTCGATCTTTTCACCCGCCGTTTGCAGGAGAAAGGGTTGCGTCCTTTGTTGGTCAACCTGACCGATGAAACTGATCCTGAGAGTTCGTTGCGGATGCTTAAGCAGTATTCAGTTGATGGCGTAATCGTCGCATCATCAACCCTTTCACCGGAGTTTGCCAAGGCGTTTCATGACGCCAAAATTCCGGTTGTTCATTCATTCGGACGCTTTGCCAGTGCCCCTGATGTACATGTTGTCGGGGTGGATAACGTCGAATGTGGACGGATGGCGGCGCGGACTTTGTTAGCGCGCGGCTATAAGCACATTGGTTTCCTGGGCGGACCTAAGGGGGCAACTTCAACAGTTGATCGTCGTGCGGGTTTTATGGAGGTGACGGGGCAGGCCAAGGGGATCAAAGTGAAGGAATCCAATGCCGCAGCTTACTCGTTTGAGGCAGGGCGGACGGCAATGCTGAAAGAATTAAAGGGAACCCACGCAGAAGCGTATTTTTGCGGGGATGATGTTATGTCGATTGGCGCACTTAGCGCGATTAACTCGTCAGGATTATCCGCACCCACAGACATCGGCATTATTGGACTGAATGACATGGAGATGGCTAAGTGGGAAAACATCGATCTCACCACAATTCGCCAACCGATTAAGCAAATTGTCGACAGCTCTGTAGAGTTGGTTATGGCGGCCCTAGAGGACAGCAACAGACATCCTGAAGCGCGGCTATTTTCTTGCCAAGTTATCGAGCGTGGAACGCTTCGGCCCATTTGATAGGGCCGAAGCTATTAAATTACTTCTGGAACATTGTTAAATTACTTCTGGAACATTGGCGGACGTGCATCCACCCAAACGCCCTGCTGTTTTGCTGAATCAACAGACGCGTAAACAGCCGCCATTGAACGCAAACCATCCACGGCAGTAGGGTAGTTGGCTGAACCACCGCGCAACCTTGCCGCGAGGTCCACGTAGATGTTCGCGACTGCCAAAGGGAACCCCTCTGGGTGTGCGATGCCTACGCGTGACATGCGGTTTGCATCATCTGAAAGGCCATCTTCGCCCTTTTCAATGATTTCGATACGTCCACCCTGTTTGTGGAAATACACTTGGTTTGGTTGCTCTGATGCCCAGCGAACACCGCCTTTTTCGCCAAAGACTTGGATGTCGAGGCCGTGTTGACGGCCCAGTGCTATTGTCGACGTCCATAGGCGACCAACGATGCCACCATCCGTGCGGAAGTTGACCATCGCGTCGTCTTCTAACACACGTCCTTCAACGGTTGAGGCAAAGTCTGCGGAAAGCGTCCGAACTTCGTCGCCAGTGATGAAACTGGCCAAGTGCAGTGCGTGGATTCCACAATCTGCCATTTGCCCTGATACACCCGCTTGGGCAGGATCGTAGCGCCAGCGTACGCGCGGGTTCGTTGCATCATCACCAGCTGCGTGGTGGCCATGGCTAAAGTTGGTCACAACCGTGCGAATTGCCCCCAGTTCACCACCTTCGACCATTGCCCGCATTTGACGTACCATAGGGTAGGCGCTGTAGCAGTAGTTTACCGCACAAACTTGACCCGTTGCTTCGGCGATTTTTACGATCTCTTCGCCTTCTTCAACGGTCATCGTCATCGGCTTTTCACACAGAACGTTAAAGCCAGCCTCCAAGAAAGATTTGGTTATCTCGAAGTGCGTGTTGTTTGGTGTCGCAACGGTCACGAGATCAAGCTTATCTTCGCGGCCTTTTTCGCCGGCCAACATTTCCTTCCAATCGCCGTATGCGCGGTCTTGGGCAACGCCAAGTGACTGCGCATATGCTTTGCCTTTGGCCGGATCAACGTCCAAGGCACCTGCCGTAAAGGAATAATGCCCGTCAGCTTGTGCGCCTAGGCGGTGGGCCGGTCCAATTTGGCTGCCTTCGCCGCCGCCAATCATGCCCCATTTTAGTTTTGTCATACTCAGGTTTCCTTAGCTAAATCCGATGGATTGGAGGTAGGCGCGATTGATCTTGGCGTCGCCAAGCGCATCCGTGTCAGGCAGGGTTGGGTCGCAATCTTGTTCAACAGTGCACCAACCCTCAAAACCGTTTTCGATTAGAATTTCACGCACTCGCGGGAAGTTTACGTCGCCGTCACCAAGGTTGCTGAAAATGCCCTGACCACAAGCGTCATAGAAGCCAGTGCCTTTGGCAAGTACATCAGCCTTCACAACAGGATTGATGTCCTTGAAGTGCATGTAACTAATCCGTGAAATGTAACGCTCCATGAAGGAAATAGGGTCAAAGCCAGCGTAAGAATGGTGGCCGGTATCAAAGCAAATCTTCAAGTGGTTTTCGTCGACTTCATCTAGCAGGCGAATCAACTCAGGCTCAAAGTCCATGAACCCCGCAGCATGGGCATGGATGCCAACAGTTAGACCGTATTCTTCAGCGCCCATTTTCGCAACCTGTGCGATGCGTTCACGGAACACAGTCCATTCAGCCTTGTCCATCTGCTCTGCATCATCGGCGCGACCAGCTGTAGGGGCGCGGCGCTCGGAGATAGAGTCGATCAGTACGAGATGCTTTGCGCCATGGGCAGACAATGCTTTGCATGTGCGAATTGATGCATCCATGACTTCGTCCCATTTCGCGGGATCATGGAACGGACGGAAAACCACGCCGCCGATCAATTCCTGATCATGTTCGGCCAAAGCGTCGGCTAGAATCGCAGGATCTTCGGGCATAAAGCCAACGGGCCCCAGTTCGATGCCTTTATAGCCAGCTTCTGCGTTTTCACGCAGCACATCGCGCCATTGTGGGTTGCGCGGATCATCCGCAAATTCGACACCCCATGAACAGGGGGCATTACCAATTTTAATTGTCACGAGCGTGGTCTCCTTTAATCGCTCTGAACCGAGGTCCAAGACCCCGATGTTTGGGATGAACGCACAGCAGATATGATGCGCGAAACGTCTAAGCCATCAGCAAAGGCCGGCCAACGTGGTGTCTTGTCGGCAATCGCCTCAAGAAAATCGCGGGCCTCGATGATGATCTGATCTTGATACCCTGTGCCGTGGCCGGGGCCTTGGCAAAATGGTTCGTAATCTGGGTGGGCTGGACCGGTTAGGATCTTGCGAAATCCGCGTTCGGCCTCTGGGCCTTCGGCTTTATATAGCCATAGTGCGTTTTGATCTTCTTGGTCGAAGCGGATGGCACCCTTGGTACCTGTGATTTCATAGGCATAGCCCATTTTGCGCCCAGTTGCGATGCGGCTGAAATACATGTGACCCATTGCACCATTGGCAAAACGGCACATCATTTGAGCGTGATCGTCATTGGTGACAGGTGCGCCACCACGATTGCTGTGAACGGTTTCGATTTGGCCCATTACGTTGTCGATTGGCCCCAGTAACGCGAGTGCCGCATTGATCATGTGTGGCGCAAGGTCGCCCATGGTGCCGTTGGCTTCACCACTGGTGCGCCAGTTTGCTGGAATGGTAGGGTCTGCCAAAAAGTCTTCGGTATGTTCGCCGCGAAACCATGTGATCTGACCCAGTGCGCCATCTGCAATCAATTGCCGCGCGTATTGCGAAGCAGGGGTGCGGATGTAGTTGAACCCGATCATATTCACGAGCCCGCTGTCTTTTGCTGCTTGAACCATTGCTTGGGCATCATCGACTGAAGCCCCCAATGGTTTTTCGCAAAAAACAGGTTTTCCAAGCGAAAAGGCAAGTTCAGCGGCGGCGCGGTGTGTTGATTGAGGAGAGGCGATTACGATCGCTTCAACCTTTGGATCGCGTACCAATTCCTCCCAATTTTGGGCTGCACGAGCGAATCCAAAAGAATCGCGATATTTTTCTGCAGAGGCCAATGAGGATGCCGCGACCATTTCCAGACGTGGCCTTAGTCGTGTATTAAATACAGCGCCAACAGCAGCATAGGCTACAGCGTGGGCTTTACCCATGTAACCACCGCCAATGATGCCAATTCCTAATTCTTGCATTCTGCCTCCTTAAAAACCGATTGCAACCGGTTGCAATCTGGGTATCTTTAAATCAATAAGAGCGTCAAGCGCGATCCAGCATCTGGGTCAATAAATTGAACTATTCAGAGAAGGACAGACCTGATGGGTGAGAACACCGTTCGTCTGACGACAGCACAAGCGATAATCCGGTATTTGAATGCGCAGTTCATTGAAATTGATGGAACACGTCAACGTCTTTGTGGTGGTGGCTTTGGTATTTTTGGGCATGGCAACGTGACCTGCCTAGGAGAGGCCTTGTATGACCATAAGGAAACATTGCCATTATATCGTGGTCAAAACGAACAAGGCATGGGTTTCGCGGCAGCAGCCTATGCAAAATACCATCTGCGTCGTCGCTTTATGTTCTGCACGGCCTCTGCAGGGCCCGGAACTGCGAATCTTTTGACTGCTGCGGCGCTTGCGCATGCGAACCGTTTGCCGATGCTGATGTTGTGTGGCGATACGTTTTTGACCCGTTTGCCGGATCCGGTTCTTCAGCAGCTTGAGCACTTCAACAATCCGGCGTTGGGGGTGAACGACGCATTTCAGGCGGTGACGCGCTACTGGGATCGCATCACCCATCCCGCGCAAGTCATCCAGACTTTGCCAGCGGCATTAGCAACAATGCTGGATCCAGCAGATTGCGGTCCGGCCTTCTTGGGTTTGCCTCAAGATGTTCAGGGTTGGGCCTATGACTATCCGGCTTCGTTTTTTGAGGAAAAAACCCACCGCATTCGTCGCCAAAGCCCCGATGCTGACGAATTGGCGGATGCCGTTGCGCTGCTAAAGTCGGCTGAACGCCCGGTTATCATTGCCGGTGGCGGTGTGCAGTATTCTGGCGCGGTCTCTGAATTGACCCAGTTCGCGGAAGCACACCAAATACCAGTTATTGAAACCATTGCCGGTCGTGCAAACCTTCTGAACGATCATGCGCTTAACATTGGCCCTGTTGGTGTCACTGGGTCTGACAGCGCGAATTCTGTCGCGGAACGCGCGGATGTTATTTTGTCTGTAGGATCAAGGTTGCAAGACTTCACAACGGGTTCGTGGACTGCCTTTGCGCAGGATGCGAAGCTGATCTCGTTGAATGCAGCGCGCCACGATGCGGGTAAACACCAATCGTTGCCGATTGTGGGCGATGCAAAGCTAGGATTGCAGCAATTGTCTGGTGCGATGAATGGCTACAAAGCCCCGTCAAGCTGGACAGAATATGCAATTGGCGTTCGCAAAGAATGGGATGCCTATGTTGCTGGCAACGTTAGTGTCGACAACGGGCCAAATTCATACGCGAAAGCAATCGGAATTGTGAATGCCCTTGCTGGAAAACGCGATCGCGTTGTGGCTGCTGCTGGTGGTTTGCCTGCTGAGGTGACTGCGAACTGGCGTACGCTGGACATTGGCACAGTTGACGTTGAATTCGGCTTTTCCTGCATGGGATATGAATTGGCTGGTGGATGGGGCGCACGTATTGCCCAGTCAGAATCAGAACCAGATGCAGACACAATCGTGTTCACAGGCGACGGTTCATACATGCTGATGAACTCAGATATCTACTCTTCTGTGCTGACGCAAAAGAAGATGATTGTTCTGGTGCTGGATAATGGCGGCTTTGCAGTCATCAATAAACTGCAAAACAATACTGGCAACGAGAGCTTCAATAACCTTCTTGCTGACTCGCCAACAATCCCCGAAGCCTTTCCTGTAGATTTCGTGGCCCACGCGGCCTCAATGGGCGCGCACTCGACGTATGTCGATACGCCGGACCAATTGGCACAAGCGTTCAAAGTTGCAAAGGCAGCGGATAAGACAAGCGTAATTGTGATGAACGTTGACGCCTATGAGGGTTGGACAACTGAGGGTCACACATGGTGGGAAGTTGGAACACCGCATGTGACGAACAACCCTAAGGTTCGCGAAAAGCACCTAGAGATTGAAGCAAGCCGTTCCAAGCAAAGAAAGGGTGTTTGATGCAAGTTTTAGAGGGCATCAAACAAAAGAACTTTCTTGTGATCGGTCGTGTCGGAATGGACATGTGCCCCGAACCTGTAGGCGCTGCGATTGAAGATGCCACAACCATGATGGTTGCGATGGGTGGATCGTCTGCCAATATCGCTGCCGGGCTGGTAAAATTTGGCATGAAGGCTTCATTGCTTACACGCGTATCCGACGATGCAGTGGGGCGCTATTGCGTGAACCAACTGGATCATTACGGTGTTGATGCGACGCATATAAAACCAGTTGCTGGTGAGTTTCGCAATTCTTTGGCTCTGTATGAAACGCGCGTCGAAGACCACAATTCGGTGATTTACCGTAATGGTGCGGCAGATTTCCAGATGAGCATCGAAGATGTCGAAGCTGTTGACTACAGCAAGTACGGTGCGCTGATCACAGCAGGCACAGTCTTTGCTGCAGAGCCATCGCGAACAGCTGCATTTCGCGCGTTTGAACTGGCCAAAGCGGCGGGCATACCGGTAATTTTTGATGTGGATTATCGTCCATACAGCTGGCCGTCACCCCAAGTCGCCGAAGAGGTTCTCTCAAAAGCAGGCGACATGTCAGACGTCATCGTCGCCAATGACGAAGAATTTGGCTTTATGGCCGGTGGCATCGAAAAAGGATTGGCCAAAGCCGAAGGTTTAGCCAAATCCACAGCAAGCATCGTTGTTTACAAAATGGGTCACCTTGGCGCGATCACTTTTGCCAATGGTGCTCAAACTCAAAGTGGCATTTTCAAAGTTGAAGCACTGAAACCCACGGGTGCCGGTGACAGCTTCATGGCGGGTTTCATAGCCAGCCTTGCTGACGGGCGCGACATGGAGGAGGCGGTTCTGCGCGGCTCTGCATGTGCGGCCATTGTTGTGGCCAAGCCGGGCTGTGCGCCTGCGATGCCAGATAGCGCAGCACTCGAGGCCTTTTTGGCCATTCACCCAGGGGCCAGCACACCCGTTTGATCTGAAAAGGATTCCCGATGCATATCGCCCCATTTGACAACAAAAATAAACCGATCGTTGATGTTGATGACGCCCTTGTTCCGTTGAACTTCTTCAACATTGTTAAGCTCAAAAAGGGCGAAAGCTACGGTTATTACGTTCCGGGCTTTGAAACTTGTATCGCGCCCGCAACAGGTCTCATCGACGTTAGCGTTGGCGGGTTCGAAGCCAAGCAGTTGGGCGGACGCGGCGTTGATGTTTGGGACGGTGAGCCTGAGGGCGTTTATGTCCCAACGGGTTTGGAAGCACGTTTTACATGCCTGTCTGACGAAGCGGAAGTGTTCATAGCGGGCGCAAAATTCGAGGAGGTTCTAGAACCTTTCGCTGTGCGCCATGACGAAATTGATTTGGTCCAATACGGATCGGACGACACAAAAACGCATCGCAAGATCAAACATATTTTAGGTCAAAAGCAACATGGCCGCGTTGGTCGCCTTTTGGTGTCGGAACTATTCACTGTTGGGGCAGGGGGCTGGTCAGGTTTCCCAAGCCACAAGCACGACACGAACCAGCTGCCGATAGAGACGCGCCACGACGAAACCTACAATTTCCGCTTCAAGCCAGACTATGGCTCTGGGCTGCAAATGCTGCAACGCGAAGACAATGAAGTGGGCGACGCCTACCACATCATGAATGGCTCAACCGTTTGTATCGATAAGGGGTACCACCCTTGCTGTGCTTTGCCGGGGTACGAGATGTATTATTTCACCATTTTGGGTGGTTTGACGCAACGATCATTGGTTCAGAACTTTCAAGAAACGCATAAAGAACAATTGCATACGATCCCCGGGATCCTAGATATGGTAGCTAAATTCAAATGACACTTGCGACACTAAAAGACGTACTACAGCCTGCTCTGAATGGTGGCTTTGCCGTTGGTGGATTAGTCACGCTGGGTTGGGAAGACATGCGCGCGTATGTGAATGCAGCCGAAGCTGAAGGGCTACCGGTTATCTTGCAAGCGGGTCCATCCTGTCGCGCGAATACGCCGCTGCCGATCCTTGGTAAAATGTTCCGCACATTGGCCGAAACTGTATCCGTACCTGTCGTCGCGCATCTAGATCACGGCTATACGTTTGAGGAATGCCAAGAGGCGCTCGATAGTGGTTTTACCTCGTTGATGTATGATGGATCGCGCAAGCCGCTTGCCCAAAACATTGATGAAACTGCGCGCATTGCGGAAATCGCCCATGCCGCTGGGATTTCATGTGAAGGTGAGATCGGGTTCGTGGGCTATAGTGAAGGCGAAAATTCGCTTGGGACCGATCCTGAAGAAGCTGCGATTTTTGCCCGTGACAGTGGTGTCGACGCGATGGCTATTTCAGTCGGCAATGTTCACCTACAACAGAACCACGAGGGTGGTCTGGATGAGGTGCGCATTCGAGCCATTGAAGCGCTTACAGAAGTGCCATTGGTCATACACGGTGGATCAGGCGTACCGCTTGAACAACGCCAGCGTTTGGCGCGAACATCCAAAGTTTGTAAATTCAACATTGGTACCGAACTTCGCTTGGGCTTTGGTAAATCTATCCGTCAGATATTGGCTGATGACAGCGAAGTGTTTGACCGCATTCAAATTCTTAAACAGGTCGAACCAGACCTTCAGGCCGCCGCGCAAATCGCATTGCGTGGCATAGCTGCCGCTAAAAACTAAAGGAAGTACTATGATCTCAATTGGTCTTTTGGGCTGTGGCCGCATCGGGCAGGTTCATGCACGCAGCTTGGCGCGCATTGCGTCTGCGAACTTGGTTGCGGTTGCTGATTTCGTGCCTGCGGCAGCCGAAGAATTGGCAGGACAGTATGGCGCAGATGTGCGTAGCGCTGAAGACATTATTGCCGCGTCTGATATTGATGCGGTGATAGTAGCAACGCCGACAACTCTGCATTACGACCAAATCCATGCATTGGCCAAAGCGGGCAAAGCGATCTTTTGTGAAAAACCAATTGATCTGTCTTCTGAACGGGCCGCTGAATGTAAAACTGCGGTTGAGGGTGCGGGCGTGGGTTTTTTTACAGCCTTCAATCGTCGTTTTGACCCAAATTTCTCGCACCTCAAGACACAGCTCGATGCAGGTGTGATTGGCGCAACAGAAATGGTTGTGATTACGTCGCGTGATCCGTCCCCACCTCCAGTTAGCTATATCAAGCAATCAGGTGGCCTGTTTCGTGATATGATGATCCACGATCTTGATATGGCGCGTTTCCTGTTGGGCGAAGAACCTGTTGAGTTGTTCGCCACAGGTTCATGCCTTGTCGATCCAGAGATCGGTGAAGCAGGTGATATCGATACAGCTGCTGTAACGCTGAAAACGGCTTCTGGTAAAATTGCGCTCATCAACAATTCGCGGCGTGCGACGTATGGATATGACCAACGGATCGAAGTCCACGGTTCTGACGGCATGTTACGCGCAGCTAACAAACTTGAGCATTTGGTCGAGCAAGCAGGCGGCAATGGATTTACCACAGCGCCGAACAAGCACTTCTTTCTTGAACGGTATGAGGCGGCCTACATTGCAGAGATGGAAGCCTTTATCGCTGCTGTCAACGCGGGCACTTCGCCAACGCCAGGTATCGCGGATGGGGTGGCTGCACAGCGCCTCGCAGATGCAGCGGCAAAATCCCTTGAGACAGGACAACCTGTTCAATTGTAATCTTAGTGTTCGGGCGCGGCCAATGGTTTCGTCGCGTCTGGGCACAACGGGTTGTTAAGATCACCCGCCCCACCAGTATCTAAAACAAACCGTGATGTTTCACCTGTGAAATTTCCAGTCTCAACGCGTGTCGCTTCGCCTTGCAGTGCTGTGGCCAGACTCTTTGGGACAATTCCATTTGCCATCATTAGCACGGCGCGTCCTGCAACACGTGCAGCAGCCATTGACGTTCCTGATTTGACGACTTGGCCACATGTGTCACCAATTGCGGCGGACAGAATGTTTTCGCCCTGCGTGTAGATATCAACCATGTTTCCACTGTTTGATGTTGCAGCAATTTTTTTACCGTCCAATGCACCCACTGTTATGACCTCTGGCACGCGTGCTGGCGAATAATGTCTCGCATCTGAGCGCGAATTACCTGCGGCAACAATGACCGGAATATCGGCGTCAATGAGCGCGGTAACAGCAATGTCTAGCAACGAGTCCGCCGGTGGATACAGGGCTTTTCGCGTGAGGCTCATGTTCACCAGACGTTTATCGCCAGGCTGTTTTAAAACCCACTCAACACCCGCGATTAATGTAGATACATCGCCATAATTAGCGTTGTCTAATACCTTTACCGAAATCAACCGTGCTTGATCCGTTTGGCCATAAACGCGGCCACCGATGGTGGCTGCAATATGGGTGCCATGACCGTTACAATCTTCAGTTCCGATCCCGTTTCTAAAACTTGTGAACCCCAGGTAACGACGTCGCACCAATCTGTGCCAGCGTGATACTGGTTTCATCGCGCAAGACATCCCAAAGACGTTGCAACCCTTCCTCGCCACCTGCTGCGATTGCGAACTGAAGGATGCGGCCTAAGAAGGTGAAGTCAGCGCCTTGATCGTATGCTTTGACAACATCCTCACCACTGCGCAGGCCTGAATCGAAGAACAATGGGAAATCAGGTCCAACCGCTTCACGAATGGCAGGTAGAACTGAAATTGGCGATGGGGCGCTATCAAGTTGACGGGCACCGTGGCTGGATACTTGGACCGCATCCACGCCAGCATCCCGCAGCATGACCGCATCTTCAGCATCCAACACACCCTTAACAACCAAGTTGCCGGACCACATGTCGCGCAGTTTGGCAAGCGTGTCCCAGTTGGCACCTGCGCGGCTTTCTGTGCGGTCAAAGGAATACCCGGGCATGTCAAAATTCGACATTTCAGGGCGGCCTTTGAACAGCGTGGTCAAGGACCAGCGCGGGTGCAGTGCAAAATCGACGAATTGTTTGGGGCCAATACGGAATGGCATTGTAAAGCCGTGGCGCAGTTCGCGAGGGCGGCGTCCGACTTCGGCAACGTCTACGGTTAGGACGATGGTTTTATATCCAGCAGCCTTGGCGCGTTCGACCAGTTTGAAAGTCCCAACGCCGTCACCACTGAAATACAGCTGGAACCATGCGTTGCCTTCAGCGGCTTCGATTAATGGCTCCATCGCGGTTGAGGCAACAGTGGATACGCCTAACGGCACGTTTTCACGCGCGGCAAGGCGGGCCAGCATAAGGTCAGCGCCAGCGCCTGAAAGGTTGCACATGCCCATTGGGCTAATCCCAAAGGGGGCGTTGGTCTTTTGACCGAATACTGAGGATGTGAGATCGCGCTGACTGACGTCGCGCAGAATGCGAGGCCGCAAGGTCAAAGCGTCAAAGGCGGCGCGATTACGTGCTGCCCCTGTTTCACGCCCTGCGGCCCCGTCGATGTAGTCGAACACCATCCAAGGAAGGCGGCGCTGGGCAATCCGGCGTGCGTCTTCGCTTGAATGAATGTTCAATGTCATCTTAGCTGGCAACCGCTGTCATAAAGCGATCGCGGATCACGACAGGGTCTTTGGTTATGACAGGCAGTTTGATGTTGCCGCTGTCACACTTGGACACGATGATCGTCATCTTTTTGCTGTCGAGTGCTGCTTGCAAAACCTTGCCGGTGTCGACGTCCTGACACTCAACAACATTCTCACAACCACAGGCCTTAGCCACTGCTGTTAGGGATGTCTTCATGCCAGCGTATGTTGGCTGGTCACCCGTTGAGCCGTAAGAACCGTTGTCGATGATCAACAGAATGTAGTTGTCAGCAACGTTGTTGGCGATTGTTGGCAAGGTGCCAAGGTTGGTCAAAACAGAACCGTCGCCATCAATTGAGATAACGGTTTTGTCTTGTGACAAAGCAAGACCAAGACCGATGGATGAAGACAAACCCATGGTGCCCAACATGTAGAAGTTGGTTGGCTGATCATCGATCATGTGCAGTTCTTGGCTTGGTAGGCCGATGTTACAAACGACCAATTGGTCACGAATGATTGGCGCGATTTCGCGCAGGATTTCAGAACGGATCATTGGTCGCCGTAGCCTCCCCAGAAGGACGCATCCGTAAGGATCGCCACAGGTTTGTTGCACATGAATGTGTATTTCAGGATCGCATCCAATTCGTCCGCATCAGATTCCTTGTGGAAGTGATAGGTCGGGATATTCAACTGGTTCAGCAATGCCTTTGTGTGCACCGCCATTTCGACCTGACATGCCACTGGCTCGCGCAGTTCGCCGCGGTATGAAATCAACATCGGAAGTGGCATGCGGTAAAACTGTGTCAGTGTAGCCAAAGTGTTGATTGTGACACCGATTGCTGTGTTTTGCATGATGATTGCCGGGCGTTTGCCACCCATCCACGCACCAGCGCAAAGGCCCATGCCTTCGTCTTCTTTGTTCGCAGGAATGTGAAAGATTTCATCACGTTCTTCGACTTCTTCGATAACACCAGCAAGCTGCTTGCAAGGCACTGTCGTGATGAATGAAACGTCGTTTGCGACGAGGTCATCTACGATTTTTTTAGATATACTCACGGCTGAGTAAGCTCCTTTGATAAGCAACCAAATGGGTTGCGGGATTAAGTATGAGGATTAAGGATGATCTTTGGCGCGGCAGTTCGGCCCGCGCGAATGTCTGAAAAGGCAGATGCTCCATCTGAAAGTGGGCGTTGTTCGGTCCAGTCCAAGGCACCCAAGCGCCCGTCAAAGATGGCGGCTGCAGTATCGCGAAAATCTTGGGCTGTGTAGGTGTATGTGCCAATGAAGGTGATCTCTTGCAGGGTCATGCGACGTACATCTAACCCACCCGTACCTTCACCCAAACCGATGTGCCCAATTACGCCACCGGGGCGCGTATGTGCAGATGCTGTTGCGCGTGTCGCTGCGTAGCCTACGCCGTCGATAACCAGATCGAACATCGCGTCTGCTGACAGGTCATCGGGCGAAATCGCCGTTTGGCCGCATTGCGTGTTCAACACATCACGGCGCAACGCGTTTGGTTCCACAATTGTTACGTCGCTAACGCCTTGGGCCGCCAATGACAGGGCTGCACCCAGACCAATGGCACCACCACCGATCACAAGCGCAGTTTTCGCTGAACCGCTCAACGCTTCTTTTGCAAGTTTAACTGTGTGCCAACCGCATGCGATTGGTTCTGCAAGGGACGCGGCATCTAGTGATACATGATTTGGTACAGTCACAAGGTTATCACCGCGCATCGCGATGAATTGCGCAAACGCACCTTCCCGCGGTGGCATGGAAATAATCATTCGTTCTGGGCACAAGTTGTCACGACCCGATTTACAGGCAGGGCATGTGCCACATGCGACCAACGGATTGACAGTTACACGCTCGCCATCACGCGGACCGCCGACAATAACGCCCGCCGCCTCATGCCCTAGGATCAAAGGGGCAGGGCGGCGATCATCATGGCCAAGGTATGCATGCATATCAGAACCACAGACACCAACCGACATCACCTTGATCAAGTGTTGATCGGCATCAGGTGTTGGATCGGGGACATCGCGGAAACCCAGTTTTTCAGGGCCGTCATAAACTAGTGCTTTCATTTCGCTGTATATCCCCCATCAACCATAAGGACTTGCCCTGTTACAAATGCTGATGCGTCAGAGCATAAGAACAAGAGTGGGCCATCAATATCTTCGAGCTTACCATTGCGTCCAACGCAGGTTTGGGTGGCGTTGCGGGCTGCACGCTCTGGATCAGAAAACACTGGCCCCGTCAATTCTGTTGGAAAGAAGCCGGGACCAATCGCATTCGCGTTGATGCCGTCACCAGACCAACTTTCGGCCATTGCGCGGGTCAACTGGCCAATGCCTGCTTTGGATGCGCCATAACTAAGGCCCGCAGGGAACGCGCGTGTGGTTTGAAGTGATGCAAAATTCACAATGCGTCCCCAACCTTTGGCCTTCATCGCTGGGATCAACGCTTGGGTCAAAAAGAACGGTGCTGCGAGGTTTAGATTCATCGTGACGTCCCAGCCCTCAGTTGTCACATCATCCGCCGTCTCGCGAGTATTAATTCCCGCTGCATGCACGATAATGTCAGGTGCACCAAAGGGTTTTGCAATTCTTGCTGCAATGTCACTTATCTGATCACGTTGCGACAGGTCTGCCGCAACAGTTGCGGCGTTTGCGCCTGTCGCCTCTGCCCATGCTTCCAGTGCCTTGGCGCGGCGTGCAACGCCAACCACCTTTGCACCAGCCGCCGCCAAAGCGATGGCCGCCTGTTGACCGAGGCCAGCACTGGCCCCAGTCACACAGGCCACACGGCCTGTCAGGTCAAACATTTGGGCGGCGTTACTCATTGCCAATCAAATCGAATGTTTCTTCCGGAAAATATTTTTCCAAACGAACATCTGCGGCCCGCGCGTGACCTTCCATTCCCTCAAGGCGTGAAATGCGGGCTGTGGCCTCAGCAATGCGTTTTGAACCAACGCGTGTTGTGCGCTGCCACGTCACGATCTTCATGTATTTGTGGACAGACAAACCGCCTGTGTATCCAGCGGCACCAGATGTTGGCAGAACGTGGTTTGTGCCAGACGCTTTGTCGCCGTAAGAAACGGTGGTTTCTTCGCCCAGGAACAGTGAGCCATAACAACTAAGGCGACCCAACCACCAATCCAGATCTTCTGCCTGAACGGTCAGATGCTCTGGAGCATATTCATCGGATACAGCGGCCATTTCTTCGCGGTTGGCGCATAGGATCACTTCTGCATAATCGCGCCATGCTGCAAAGGCATTTTCGCGGTTCACCTCTGGTAGGTCGTCGATCAAAGTAGGGACGCGGGCCATAACATCTTCGGCCAATGCGCGGTCATCGGTAATTAACCAAACAGGAGAATTATAACCGTGCTCTGCTTGGGATACCAAATCGGTCGCAACGATATGTGGATCGGCTGTTTTGTCCGCTAGGATCAAGCTGTCAGTTGGGCCCGCAATCATATCGATGCCAACGCGACCAAATAGAATACGCTTTGCTTCGGCCACAAATTGATTGCCAGGACCCACAAGGATGTTGGCTTTGGGCAGGCCAAACAAACCAAAGGTCATTGCTGCAACGCCTTGGACGCCACCAAGAGCCATAATTGTATCAGCACCACAGATGTGGGCCGCGTAAACGATCGCTGGTGCAACGCCGACGCCGGGACGTGGCGGGGACGTTGCAGTAATGTGGCTACAACCTGCAACTTTTGCGGTTGTCACAGTCATGATTGCAGATGCGATGTGGCTGTAACGACCACCCGGCACGTAGCACCCTGCAGCTTCAACTGGAATCGCTTTTTGACCTGCAATCATCCCCGGAACGATCTCGTATTCGATGTCGCTAACTGTGGTTTTTTGTGCTTCGGCGAAGCGACGTACGTTGTCGTGGGCGAACTGAATGTCTTCTTTTAGCTTCTGTGGGACAAGATCACAGGCCGCAGCGATTTCATCATCTGTTAGGATAATACTGCCATCGTACTTATCAAATTTTGCAGCATACTCACGTGCTTTATCATCACCGCCTTCTTCAATATCTCTCAAGATATTAAGAACGATATCATGCACATCAGATGCACCTGATTGCGCAGTTAACGTGGCTTTTTTTAGGTATTTTCTTGCCATGATTTTCATGCCTTATTTGTAAATTTCTGGAAGGAACGTTGTGGAAATTGCAGGGACGAATGCGATTAGAAGAACAACGACCAACATGCACAAAACGAACGGGATGGCTCGCCAAGCAATTTTCAGTATCGACTCTCCTGCGATGCCAGAAACGACAAACAGGTTCAACCCTAGGGGTGGCGTGATAAAGCCGACACCCAGTGCAGTGATCATCATGATGCAGAACTGAATTTCATTCATGCCGATGCTGTCAGACAATGGCTTTAGAATTGGCGCTAGTATCACGATGTTTGGTGTGGTTTCCATCACGCAGCCAGCAGCGATCAGGATGCCGATCATCATGATTATAAGGATGGTTGGATTGTCGGTCATCGCTGTTGCTGTGGATACAAAACCCTGCGGTACTCCCATGATGGCGAGGGCCTGTGCCAAAGGTAATGAAAAAGCGATGATCGGCAAAATGATCCCGTTGACCTTGGCAGAACTGACAAGCATCGCAGGAAAGTCTGCAAGCTTAAGCGTACCAATGGTGAAGCCAATGATGATGGTGACCACTACCGCTGTTGCGCCTGCCTCAGTGGGAGTCAGACGACCTGAAAATATGCCGTAAAAGATAATTGCAGGAACAATGAAAGCATACCAGCCTGATGTGAGCGCACGGCTCAATCTGGAGAAGTACTCAGTTGCTGACAGATTGCCACCACCTTCATACTTGTAAATCCGATTGACTATGAGGTTGGTAATTAGGATTGCCAGCAGGATCGACACGCCTGGTATGACCGCCGCCAAGAATAGGGTTGAGGCAGAAATTCCCAAAATGAGACCCACGATGATATAGGCAATTGATGGTGGAATTAGAATACCAGTACACGCGCCTGCGGCAACCAGCGCACAGGCATATGGACGCGGGTAGCCGCTCTCAACCAATCGATCGATGGTCATACGGCCCACTGCCGCAGCACCAGCAGCGTCTGAACCTGAAATTGCGGCAAACATGCCACAGACCAAAACGGTCGCTGAGCCGAACCCACCTTTTGCAAACTGCGTCAGCGCCTCGGCTACATTTAGGAACTTGCGCGACAGGCCCGTACGTACAAGTATGTCTCCGGTGAGTATAAACAGCGGGATAGCCGTTAATGCGAAAGCGTCAATGCCGTGGAATAAGCTTTCGCCCAGTAGGGCCAAAGGCAAATCTCCTGCCATGACCAACATCATCGTCGCTGCGACACCGATAGATGCCCAGATAGGCACTGCTAATGCACACATTATAACAAATGCGATTACAGGGATGTAGAAATCCCATCCGAGGATAACTACTGTTTCAGTGGGTCCAAAAAGCATGTCTTTATCCTCAATCAAACAGTTTGTCGCCTTCGTAGACGGGGGTTCCGTCACGAAGTGAGCCGATATCGCGCAACAAAGACTGTGTGAGGCGGACAATCATAATAGCGAAGCCCAAAGGCACCGCCATGAAGAACCACACCATGGAAATACGAAGACCATGGCTAACTGATCCAAATTTCCAGGATACATGGACGGATTCCCATGACCAGTAGAGTGCGATTGCCGCAATGCTGAACATTACCAGATCACCGAATATGTAAATGAGTGCTTTCACGCGTGGGCCAACGTAATGGATCAACACATCAATGCGGATGTGTACACGTTCTTTCACCGCCGCAGCCGCTCCGATCCACGCTAAATAAATAAATGAATAGCGCACTATTTCTTCGCCCCATATTGAGGAGTAAGCGAAAATTTCACGGCGTAATACCTCAACTGCCATGGTCAATACTAAGATTACATAAAAAACTAAAAGCATCCATCGTTCGGCGTTCTTGTCCAGTTTTTGAAGCAAACTCATGGCAGACCTCCCTAATGGACGCAGCCCCTCGTAGTGGATTGACCGCGTCAGGATAAAATTTATGGCTGTTTGGCCTTAGATGGCGCGCAGCAACTTGGATGCGCGCCAATGGATTTAATTAGGCGTCATGAACGTAGTAGCGTCCTTGGGTGCCAGCAGCCTCTTCAATCTTTGCAAAGGTGTCCATAGAACCCGCCAAGTCTTTCTTAAAGCTGTCCCATTCTGGTAATTGGTATCCACCTGCCGCTTGCCATTCACCCAATTGGTCATCGGACAACGAGTGGAATTCAACGCCAGCTTTGCGCAGTTCAGCCATGGCGAAGTTACGCGCAGATGGCACCTTGGCAAGGTTCTGTTGTCGGGTAATTTCGGCAGCTTCCATGATGCCGTCTTGAACATCGGCAGGCATGGAATTGAACCATTCGAGGTTACAGGAATAAACCTGTGAGTCTGGTACTGCCTGTGTGAATGTTACGTGTGAAAGCAAGTCTTTGAAACCAAACACCAGCAACGCGCCAACAGATGGGTCGAGTGCGTCTGCAACACCTTGCGCAATTGCTGATGGTGTTTCACCCCATGCAACTGGTGTTGGGTTCGCGCCAACCATGCGGTAGTATTGCTGCAACATTGCCGAACCAGGAACGCGAAATTTTACGCCGTCTAAATCACCTGGGGTCATCACAGCGCCTGCTCCACCCTTACGAACAGCAACAACTCGTGGGTCAATGTTTACGTAGAACAATGCTTTGAAGCCAGCTGCTTCTACCTTTGGGTTCACTTCCTGTGCCCAAACATCTGAATGTACAAGATTGGTGAAGCGTTGATTGGAGCCGCACAGATAGGGCATGTTAATGAGGTCTACTACGCTTGCAAATGGTGCAAAGTTAGACAGCGAGTGCTGTGCGGCCTGAATTGTACCCGTTTGCACAGATTGCGCTAAAGCGCCGCCTGCACCAAGCTGACCGCCAGGTGCCAGCTTTACGTAGACTTTTCCGTTAGTGGCATTTTGAATGTTTTCTTTTAGGTCTAACTGCATGATGGGATAGCTGCGTGTTGCTCCCAACACATAAGCGGTCGCTATCGTCATCACATGATCAGCGGCTTTTTCACGATCGTTTTCTTCTTTTGCAGTTTGTGCTGTGGCTTCGGTTGACCATAACGATCCCGCAGCACCAGCTACTACGGCTGCTGTAAATGCACCTGAGCTTGCTAATTTCAAGAAATTACGGCGCTCAACTGTTTTCACTTTTTTGATATCTTTGAACAATTTAGTGTCCTCCCTGGACGGTTACTGCAGCGCTATTTTTTAGCGTCAGCTTCTTTTTTTAGAATTGCGAATACGAATAATACTGCGGCACCTGACAAAACTAACATTTCGCTTATATCGTTCATAAATGCAGAGTTGAAATAAGAACCGAGGCCCACATTCGCACTGAAAACTGCAAATAATAGCATTGAAAGAAGTAATTGCATGCTGTGGCCTCTCGTAATCGTAATCTCTAGTTTTAACAATGTAAGCCTTTACAGTAATAAAATGCAAGAGCTTACATTTCTATTGCGGGTATTTCATTTTTTTTATACACTTTGTATTGCATTAATAAGGCCTAAAACCGGGCCGTGATTGTGGATATCGATGTCAAAAGAACAACCGACCCCAACCTTGCAAGATGTTGCAACTGCGGCAAAAGTTTCCACCGCGACGGTTTCTCGTTGTTTGAACTTTCCAGATCAGGTCAAAGAAAAGACTCGCACTAAAGTTCTCAAAGCTATCAAAATGCTGAGCTATTCGCCAAACTTTGGTGCACGTGCAATGGCGTCGCGTCGGACAGAAACAATCGGTGCAATTATACCAACAATGGAAAATGCTATTTTTGCTCGTGGTCTGCAGGCCTTTCAAGACGAGCTGCATCTACATGGTTTTACTATGTTGGTTGCCAGTACTTCTTATCGCGAGGACATCGAGGAAGAACAAATTCGCGCGCTTGTTGGGCGTGGTGCTGATGCCTTACTGCTCATAGGGCATGCGCGCAGCCCAGATATCTATCGCTTTCTTGAAGCTCAAGCGGTGCCTGCACTTGTAACGTGGGCTTTTGATACTAGCCTATCACGTCCTTCGATTGGCTTCGACAATCAGAAAGCTATGTGCAGAATGGCTAAGAAAGTAATCGATTTGGGCCACAGAAATCTCGCACTAGTTTCGGCAGAAACTATCCTGAACGACCGAGCAAAGGCGCGCCAATTGGGAATAGAGGACGCCATGGTTGCAGCTAACTTTTGTGCTAAAACGTTACATGTTGTGAAGACAACGTACGGTATCGAGGAAGGCGCAACTGCGTTCGAACAGGTGATGAAAGCAGCACCGCAGACAACTGCTGTTTTTTGCGGTAATGATGTTTTGGCTGTGGGTGCCTTGCGAAGGGCACGAGAGTTGGGTTTCAAAGTACCGCAGGATGTATCCATCATCGGCTTTGATGACATTGAATTGGCAGAAATCGCCTATCCTGCACTTACAACTGTCCACGTTCCTCACCGTGAGATGGGGCGGAGGGCAGCAGAGGCCCTGATAAAACTGTTAAATAAGGGGACGCAAATCGAAGCCGTTGAGCTTGAAGCGAGCCTAGTTTTTCGTGATACACTTGCGCCTGCTAGAAACTGAGTTGCAAACGATAAATGTGGCTGTTTCAGCAAAACTCTTTCTCCTACGGTTTGGACCTACTATTTCGTAAGCTACATCAAGTCGGCCACCCGTTGAAAAGTTGGATTACGCCAGTTTTGCTGAGTACTTTGTTTCTAAGCGTTGTTGGATTCGCTTGTTAATTTCCACAGAACATTTTTATGGCCTTCGAGCAGCTCACCAACATGATGTAACGGCAAAAAGGTCACATGGGTGAAAGCTGTCCACATTTTTCCTAGAGCTCTTCAATTACTCCATAATTTCCTGAGGAAAACACCAGAGGCTTTCCAGTTCTTACTTGTGCGTTGTTGACTTGTCCAATTACGATCACGTGGTCCCCAGCGGGATGTGTTGCGACGTGACTGCATTCAAAACGTGCAATGCAGCTCTCTATCAATGGGACGCCGTGTGGGTTGAGACCGTGCTCTATATCCCCAAATGCATAACCGTTTTTAGCGAAAGCTTCGCAGATGTCTTTTTGCTGGTCTGACAGCACATGGATTGCGAAATGTTTGGCATGTGAGAAATGTTTGAACCGGCTGGAATTAATACCGGGCGACCACATCACAAGCGCAGGATCCAGCGAGAGGGAGGAAAAGCTGTTGGCCGTCATCCCGATTACGCCGTCATCCGTCTTTGTGCTGATCACGGTGATGCCGGTTGCGAAACGCCCAAAGGCGTCCCGCAGCAGTCGCGTGTTGTCGCCGTCAGGGGCGAAGTTTTGCGCCGTTTGATCTGTCATTTTAGATGCCATATCTTTCATCAAGCGACCTCGCGGCCCAGTGCTGCTGTGTAGATTTTGAACCACGTGATGCGGTCCATGTTGACCTTCAGTGCGTCTGAAAGGCCAGCGATGCGGGTTAGGTTATTGGTGCCCATGACAGGTAGTACTTTTGCCGGGTGTGCCAAGATCCAAGCCACAGCAACTGCCGCGCGGTCCACACCGTTTTCGCCTGCGATCACATCAAGGGTCTTCATCACGTCTGTGTTGCCGTTCATCAAAGAACCACCGCCCAAAGGTGACCATGCCATGGCGTGCTGGCCGTTCTTTTGGTGATAGGCGAGATCGCCATTGGTCAGGCATTCATGCGCTGTTGCAGACATTTCGATCTGGTTGGTGACCAGCGGGTTTTTCATGCCAGATTGCAACAGATCACAATCCCATGGCTTAAAGTTGGACACACCGATGTTGCCAACCTTGCCCGATGCAACCAGTGAATCAAGGGCCGCGCCGGTTTCGTTGTGATCCATGAACGGGTCGGGGCGGTGCACCAGCAATAGGTCGATGTGGTCGATACCCATATTGGTCAAGGATGCATCAACAGATGCGTTAATATGCGCGGTGGATGTGTCGTAATATTTGACTGGTGCATCGCTGTATTTGCCGCAAGGCGCGATGATGTCGAATTTGGTCACGATCTCCATCTTGGCACGCAAGGATGGCACGGCCCGCAGGGTTTCACCCAATACAGCCTCAGCCGAATAATCGCCGTAAATGTCGGCTTGGTCAAAGCTGGTGATGCCTTGATCAAGGCAAGCGTTTATTTTCGCCTCAACGTGTTTGACAGAAGTGTCGGCATCGTCCGCAACGCGCCACATGCCATAGACAATACGGCTAAGTTCAAGAGAGGGGGAAAGTGTGACGCGTTCCATTAACGACGTACTCCTGCAGCAAGGGGTGTGAGTGGGGTGGCGGCTGGTACTCGACCATATGTATGTGGAAGTGAACAGGTTTCCAGGTGTGGCATGACCAGTTTGCCGAAATATTCAGCTTCCTCAATATGGGGATAGCCAGAGAAGATGAAGGCGCGAATGCCCATTTTCTTGTAGTCTTCGATTTTACTTAGAACCTGATCCGCAGAACCAACCAAAGCGGCACCACAGCCAGAGCGCGCACGACCAACGCCAGTCCAAAGGTTTGGTTCGATATACCCAAATTCATCGGCCAGTTCACGGTTCTTGGCCTGATGTGAAACACCAAGGGAGGTCGAGTCCAATGCACGTTCACGGATCATACGGCCATATTCGTCGTCCAACTTGGATGTGATGTATTCGGCGTATTCTTGCGCCTCTTTTTCAGTGTCGCGCACGATCATGTGGACGCGCAGCCCGTAATCCAATGTGCGGTCATATTTTTCGGCCACTTGGTTCACAGCCTTCATGCGCCCCGCCAATGCATCCTGTACTTCAGGCCACATCAGGTAAACGTCACAGTGCTGACCACACAGCTCTAGCGCGGCTGGGGAATAGCCACCAAAATACAAAAGCGGGCCGCCTGTTTGGTATGGTTTTACGGGGTCGGTGGTGAGGCCCTTAAAGTCATAGACCTCGCCGGAATAATTGATCTCGTCCTGTGTCCATGCCTGTTTGAGGATTTCAACAACTTCGCGCGAGCGTTGGTAGCGATAATTGCTGTCTTCTTTTTGGCCGGGGAAATCAGAGCTGATAATGTTGACGGTCAAACGCCCTTCCAACATGTGGTCCAGCGTTGAAATGGTGCG
>DLQI01000061.1:39822-52358 GCA_002478745.1 Rhodobacteraceae bacterium UBA7436
AGGATGTTGCGAAAACCCTGCTGTTCTGCAGTTTTAACGATGTTGCTGCAATGTGCCCAACTGGATCGCAGGTCGCCATCAGGCACACCCAAAAACTGATAATCATCTGAACAGAGGGCTGAAAACCACGAGACCTCAGAGGCCGTCAGATCGGGCGATGTGATTGGTACAACTGTCATTTTGAAACCTGCGGAAATTATTCAATTTCATATTGCATAGCAACCGATCTAGTGTAAATCAATGCTGTATCAATTATTTCATTCCAGCGTTTGCGCGCGATGAGGAGCCCAGTGTCTGACCAACCCGCAAATCCCAATGCGCTGCCCAAATATGTGCAGATCAGCGAGTTGTTGATCCGCGATATTGCGGCTGGGCGTTTGATGGATGGGGAACGGTTGCCGCCTGAACGCGAGATGGCAGATGGGCTGAACACATCGGTCGGCACCCTGCGCAAAGCCCTTGCTATACTCGAGAAAAAGGGAATGCTGGATCGTCTTCAGGGGTCAGGCAACTACATCCGCCACGGCGCGGATGAGGCCAGCATATACAGCATGTTCCGTCTTGAACTGCCTCAGGGTGGGGGGTTGCCGCGCGCGGATACTTTGGATGTGCAGGCCTTGAAAAAACATGCCGATTTGCCCCCGTTTGGCACCGTAGATCACGGCACGCGGATTCGCCGCCTGCGGTATCTGAATGAAACAATCATCGCGATTGAGGAAATCTGGCTTGATGGTGGAGCGGGCACTGTACCCCCCAATGCGCTTTCGGATTCGCTGTACCACTTTTACCAAAAACATCTGGGGTTCTGGATCACCTTGGCAGAGGACCGCGTCAGCGTGGCCGCTGTACCAGATTGGGCCCCCAACACCTTCACAAAACCCGCCGGTGCGCTGACAGGATATATTGAACGCTTGAGTTGGGCAGACAGCCCAAAAGCGGTCGAGTTTTCACGCACGTGGTTTGACCCATCACGCGCAATATATGTGCAAAGACTGAAATAGGAATACGAACATGGCTAAGCTAATCAACTACGGCATCATCGGGTGCGGCATGATGGGACAAGAGCACCTGCGCAATATCGCCTTGCTGCCTGACACCAACGTGGTTGCCATCTTTGAACCCGATGCTGGCATGGCAGGGATCGCCAAAACCTTGGCTCCGAACGCGAAGTTCTGTGACAGTATTGATGCCCTGTTGGCGATTGAGGCGTTGGATTGTCTGGTGATCATCAGCCCGAATTTTGTGCATTTGGAACAGTTGGAACAGATCGCCCAAACGCGGTCTTTGCCAATCTTGGTGGAAAAGCCACTGTTCACTGATCCAAATGCATTTGCCCGTATCAATGCCTTCTGCGACACCTATCCATCACCTGTTTGGGTCGCGATGGAATACCGCTATATGCCGCCAATCGCCGCCCTGCGGGCTGAGGTGGAAGAGGCCACTGGCGGGATCAAGATGCTTTCGATCCGCGAACATCGTTTTCCGTTCCTTGAAAAGGTAGGCGACTGGAACCGCTTTAACGCGAAGTCGGGTGGCACTTTCGTTGAAAAATGCTGTCACTTCTTTGATCTGATGCGCTTATTGACCAAGTCAGAACCTGTACGGATCATGGCCAGTGCGGGCCAGAACGTGAACCATCTGGACGAGGTGTATGACGGTCAAACATCCGACATCATCGACAATGGTTATGTCATCGTGGATTTTGAGAACGGGATGCGCGCGATGCTGGAGCTGTGCATGTTTGCTGAGGGATCACGTTATCAAGAAGAGGTGAGCGTGGTTGGCCCCAAAGGCAAGATCGAGGCACTGGTGCCAGGGCCGGGCCGTTTCTGGCCTGAGCATCTGGGTGATGCCCCAATCCCGCAACTGATCGTCAGCCCGCGCAATCCAAGCGGGCCTGAGGTGCGCGACATTCCTGTCGATCCCACTTTGCTAGATGCTGGGGATCACAACGGATCTACATTTTATCAACATGAAGGTTTCTTGGCCTTGGTGCGCGGGGAACGCGATGTGGCCGATGTGACGCTTGATGACGGATTGCGGGCTGTGGCGATGGGTATGGCCGCGCAAGAAAGTGCAGCAACAGGGCAAAGCGTGCTTTGGGCGGATTTTATGAAGCGCTAAATAGTGCGGGCTTTGGCCGCTGCGACCAACAGCCCTTCACTGATGGCGTGTGACAGCGGGGACGCCATCATGTTGGTCAACCCAGCGGCTGTTGTCCCCGCGTAATCGACCATGTCGCGCACCTGATCCGCTGGTGTGGTTGGGTCATCGTTCAAGGTCAAAGCGCTGGCGAGAAACAACTGACGAATGGCGCGATCTGCGACATCTGGCGCGATCCCTTGGGCGGTGGCGTGATCCACCATGCACTGGGCGAAATATGCAACAAAGCCGGGTACAGGCCCTGTCATCGCAGTGAAATGATCGATTTGTGCCTCATCAAATATCTCATCAGTTTTCCCACAGGCTTCAAAAATTTGGGTGGTGATGGCCTTGTCAGCGGGTGTCACGTCGGGGCTTGCTATCCATGGTGAATAGGCCAATCCGTTCGCCGCTGCGGGGCTGCTCATGGCTCTGATAATGCGCTTTGATTGCGTTTTGAGCGCCAGTTGTTCAAGGTTAGCACCTGCCATGACGGATAAGATCAATTTCTCTGGTGCATCTGCTGTTATTCCATCGAAACGGGCAGGAGGCGCGCAAAATAGGATAACGTCACAGGCGTTAGCCAATGCCTGATTGTCGTTAGTGACGGTGATGCCTGACTTGGCTTGCTCTGGCGTGGCGGTGCCGCTGGTGTTGGAAATCCATAAGTCAGCAGGGGCGACAACTGTCTGTGCCAAAAGGGCTGTTGCAATCGCAGAGCCCAAGCTGCCCGAGCCGCCAATGATCCCGATTGTGAAAGTATGAGTTGTCATGATTGTGTCCCCAATGCGCTGTCGGTTGAGCATTGGGGAAACCGTGTTTCTATGTCAATTGTTGGCTTTTCTGTCGCTAAAATTAAACGTAGCGGTTCACGATGTTTTCCAGCTTTTCTTGCTGGCCTGATACGGGTTGCGGATCAAGGTTGCGCGCCTCTGCTTGCGCTGCGATCCCGTCCAAAGTGGCCCCGTTGCCCAGCATCGCCTGTGCATCGTCGGCTGTCCAACCGGCGTAGCGCCCCTCGCGTGGGCCCTCTAGCGCCTTGTCTTCCATCATTTTTGCCGCAGCTTTTAGGCCGCGTGCGCAGATATCCATGCCGCCAACATGGGCAGCAATCAAATCTTCGGCGTCCAGTGATTGGCGGCGCAATTTGGCATCGAAGTTGGTGCCGCCTGTAGTGAAACCACCCACCTTTAGCACCTCGTAGTAGGCCATTGCCGCCTCTGGGGCGTTGTTGGGGAACTGGTCCGTGTCCCAGCCGGATTGATAATCGTTGCGGTTCATATCGATGGAACCAAAGATGCCCAAGGCATTGGCCATCGCCAGCTCATGTTCAAACGAGTGACCCGCCAAAATCGCGTGACCCTGTTCAACATTCACCTTCACCTCGTCCTCAAGGCCAAAGCGTTTGAGGAAGCCGTAAACCGTTGCAACGTCATAGTCATACTGATGTTTCGTTGGCTCTTGGGGTTTTGGTTCGATCAGGATCGCGCCTTTGAACCCGATCTTGTGTTTGTACTCAACCACCATGGTTAGGAAGCGACCCATCTGTTCCAACTCGCGCGACAGGTCGGTGTTCAAAAGGGTTTCATACCCTTCGCGACCGCCCCACAGCACATAGTTTTCACCGCCCAATCGGTGGGTCACATCCATCGCGTTCTTTACGATAGAAGCGCAGTAGGCGAATACATCGGGATCCGGGTTGGTGCTGGCCCCTGACATGTAGCGGCGGTTTGAGAACATGTTGGCCGTGCCCCAAAGCAGCTTGGGGCCATTTTCCATTTTGGCCTCAAAGTAGTCGGCCATTTCGTGCAGGCGGCTGTTGCTTTGCGCCAACGTTGCACCCTCTGGGCGCACATCGTGGTCGTGGAAGCAGTAGTAGGGCACACCCAAAATACGGAACATGTCAAAGGCGGCATCGGCCTTCATCTTGGCCAGTTCCATCGTGTCGGCAGGGAACCACGGGCGATCAAACGTTTGGCCGCCAAAGGGGTCATTCCCCTCCCAAACAAAGTTGTGCCAATAGCACACGGCAAAACGCAGATGCTCGGACATGGGTTTGCCCATGATCATTTCGTTTGGGTTATAATGGCGAAAGGCCAATGGGTTGGTGCTGTCTGGCCCTTCAAACTGGATAGGGGCGATGGCGTCAAAATAGTTGCTCATAAGGAGGGACCTTTTTCTGGGCCATCTGCTGGTGCAGGCGGCATGTTATCTTGGAAATAAAGGGATGGAACGATGGTTCCGAAATCGGCAGGAAGGGTTTCGCCGTCGCTTAACGCTTTCATGGCATCAAGCGCGCGGGCGATTTGTTGATCCGGCTTTTGATCAATCACGGCGTCCACCAGCCCGATGGTGAGGGCTGTGCGCACACTGCCAACCAAATCGTGCAAGACGACAACGGGGCGTTGGTAAGTGGCGGATTTTTGAACCTCTGAAAGGGCTGTGAACAAGCCATTCTGGCCCGACCCGATGCTGTAAATGCCGATCAGATTTGGATGGGCCTCTAGCGTGCTGCGCACCGCTTCGGCTACGTTTTCTGGTCGATCATAGCTCTCAATGACGGGTAAAACGGTGACATCGAAGGCGATAGCTTGCTTGAATCCTTTGAAACGCAGCGCGTGGTCCGCCGCGTCCAAACTGCCCGCGATGGGCAGAACAACACCGCCATCGCGGCTGGCAAGCGACAGAACGCGCCCCGCAGTACGCCCCGCAGCCAAGTTATCAAGGCCAATATAGGCATCACGGCTGTCGCTTTGCGTGTCCGCAACCAAGGTCAGAACAAACACGCCTTTTGACCGCAACGCTTGGATGGCTTTGCGCACTCGGGGGCTGTTGATAGCAACAAGGCAAATACCTGATAAATCACGATCAATGCAGCTTTCGAGAACTTCGGCCAAACCATCGCTGTTAAAGGCGGGCACTTCTTCGATTGTTATGTTTATGCGCTGGCTGGCGCGGGCTTTGGCTTCTGCTTTGACCGCAGCGCGCATTTCCCCAAAGAAAGCGCCAGCTTGGGCAGGGATTAGAAACGCATAGTTATAGGACCGACCGCGGGCCAGATTGGCTGCCGTCACATCGCGCGTGTACCCCAGTTCCTCAATCGCGGCTAAGACGCGTAAAACGGACTTTTCCGCAACGCCACCACGACGGTTCAGAACGCGATCGGCTGTGGCATAGCTAACGCCCGCAGCTGTGGCGACATCCATCAGTGTTGGTTTGGCCATGATCATCCCCTTTGTTGTTTCATTGTAGAATGTCGAAATGATAGGCGTCAAACATTTTTTGATATACGTATATCATTTTGAGGTGAAAATATCGTCAGTTCATCATTATTATATAATGAAATTAAGAACCTAATGGCCTATCATCTGGCATTTTACCTGCCAAATTCATTCTATTCTGCAGATTTGGTGGCGCGGGCTGTTCTGTGTCAGATACAGCGCCCGCCATCGACTTCCATGCAGACGCCGGTGATCATGCTGGCCTCATCCGAGCACAAATAACAGGCCGCGTTCCCCATATCTTCGGGTGTGGAAAAACGACCCAAAGGGATTGTTGATAAGAACTTGGCCCGCATCTGAGGCGTGTCTTCACCCATAAAGCTTTTGAGCAATGGGGTGTCACCGGCAACAGGGTTCAACGCATTAACGCGCACGCCAGCAGGGGCTAATTCAACGGCCATCCCTTTGGTGGCGTTGTTCATCCAACCCTTTGAGGCGTTGTACCAATTCAGCCGCGGGCGTGGGCTAACGCCTGCGGTTGAGGCAACATTTAGGATCGCGCCTGCGCCTTGGGCCTTCATCAAAGGCACAATATACTTGGCTGTCAGGTACACGGACTTGCAATTTACGGCGAAAACTTTGTCAAAGTCGTCCTCAGTGACGTCTTCCATAGGCGCAGGCAGGTGTGTGACACCAGCATTGTTGATCAAAATATCGATCTGGCCGAAGGCGTCTAAGGTCGATTGCACCATTGCGGCAACGTCTGCATCACGTGCCACGTTCGTCTGAATAGTTTGGACTGCGTCGCCAAGTTCAGCGGCAAGTTCATTGGCCATATCGATGTTCAGGTCGGCGATCATCACACGCGCACCCTCAGCCACAAACTTGCGCGCAATCCCTGCGCCAAAGCCAGAGGCACCGCCCGTTACAATCGCTACTTTGCCTTGCAGTCGCATGTTATTCTCCTGTCAGGTCTAGTTTTAGAATGTGGCGTTCGTTGCCGTCTTCGTTTTGAGAGGCCTTCACTGTGCGTTCGTGTTCGAACCCCATTTTGTTCCAAAAGGCGCGCGCGCCGGTGTTCACATCCAGCACCGCAATGCGGATGCACGGCGCGTTGTCGGCGCGCGCCTCGTCAATAACGTGTTGCGCAGTTTTGCGCCCCAAACCATCGCCGCGCGCATTGGGGTCCAAAATCAACAGCCCCATGTACCAATGCCCATGTTTTGGATAGTGGCGAATGCTGCCTGCAAATCCCGCCAGTGTGCCATCAGGGCGTTCCAATCCGCGCAGAAACCTGTCGTCTGGCCCACAAACAGGAGGGGCATCGTTCAATGTGGCGTGCACAAACCCGGGGTTGTTGGCTTTGCCTGTTTCCATCTCCACATAGTCGCTGGCGCGGTACATAAGATCGGCGACGCGTGTGTAATCGTCTTTGGCGTCCAAGGTTACTATTTTAATTTCATCCATGATGTGCTGCCACCGTCTTGAGAGTTGAAAAACCGTATAGTGCCTCGAACCCTTTTTCGCGTCCATGGCCAGATAGACCTACGCCGCCAAAGGGCAGTTCAACACCACCACCCGCGCCGTAGTTGTTGATGAACACCTGACCTGCGCGCAAGCGTTTGGCGAGGCGCATTTGGCGCGCGCCGTCTTTGGACCAGATTGAGGCGACAAGGCCAAAGTCAGTGCCATTGGCGATTTTGACGGCGTCTTCTTCGGTGTCAAAGGGGATCACCACTTGGACGGGGCCAAAGATCTCTTGCTGTGCCAGTTCGTGATTTGGATCAACATCCGCGAACAAGGTTGGGGGAACATATGCGCCACCGATCGGGGCACCTGGTGCCACAACGCCAACGGCAACCTTGTTCAAATCAGCGCCACGGGCCAAGAACCCTTCGACAATTTCCTTTTGGCGCAGGGACACCAGTGGCCCCACATCCAGATCATCGCCTGCGGGGCCAACGCGCAATTCACCGTAACGTTTTGCCATGCGCGCAACGACGTCATCATAGACCCCGCGTTGCACCAAGATGCGCGAGGATGCGGAACAGGTTTGTCCTGCATTCTGAATCCCTGCGTTCACAAGGAAAGGCAGGGCGGCGTCTAGATCCGCATCATCAAACACCAGTTGCGGGGATTTCCCGCCCAGTTCCAAGGTGACAGGCACCGCGTTTTGGGCTGATGTCGATTGGATCAACTTGCCCACACCCACAGAGCCCGTGAAGGAAATGTGATGCACCAATGGATGGGCGGTAAGGGCCGCACCCGCTTCGGCCCCAAGGCCCGAAACCACGTTTAACGCCCCATCGGGCAATCCCGCTTGGCAACAGATTTCAGCAAAGGTGAGGGCGGTTAAACAGGCCTCTTCCGCTGGTTTCAAAACGGCGGCGTTGCCCATGGCAAGGGCGGCACCAACAGAGCGTCCGATGATCTGCATCGGGTAATTCCACGGGATGATATGGCCCGTAACCCCGTGAGGTTCGCGCATGGTATAGACGGTATAGCCCTCAAGAAACGGGATCGTCGCGCCATGAATTTTGTCCACGGCGCCTGCGTAAAATTCCATATAGCGGGCAAGGGCAACAACATCTGCGCGGGCTTGTTTGACGGGTTTGCCCACGTCCATGGATTCAAGGGTGGTTAATTCGTCAATGTTTTCAAGGACCAGTTCACCAATGCGGTGCAGGATGCGTCCCCGTTCAAACGCCGCCAATTCACCCCACGCACCCTCCAGTGCTGCATCCGCAGCGGCAACTGCGCGGTCAATGTCCGCCGCGTTGCCCCGTGCGATGTCGCATATGGTGGTTCCGTCTGATGGGTTTTTCAACGCAAGCGTTTGGCCCGACAGCGCGGGCACCCATTTATTGGCGATAAAGCAATGGGTGGGGTCGATATTGAGCGGGCGAATAGTCATCCGGATGTCCTGTCGCAAAGCGTCTCCCCTCTAGCGCGAGGGGCGTGTTACGGTTAGATTATCGTAACACTACGCATATGCAACACAGGGCGATTACCGCCGTAGATTAAGCGTCCGCTAGGATCATCTTGGCGCAGTTTTCGCCGATCATGATCGCAGGGGCGTTGGTGTTGCCCGATACGATTTCTGGCATGATCGAACAGTCCGCGACCCGCAAACCGCTGATGCCATGCACGCGCAGTTTCGCGTCCACTACGGCATCTTGCCCGCTGCCCATCTTGCAGGTGCCGGTGGGGTGATAGATCGATGCGGTGTTGTTGCGCGCCCAATCAAGGGTGGCGTCATAGTCTTCGATATCCAGATCCGCGTGGGGGCGGTATTCTTGGGATATTTTGTTGGCGAGTGGCGCATGTTTGGCGATTGTGCGGGCGATGTTCACGCCTGCCACAACCGTGCGGCAATCGGTTTCGGTGGACAGGTAGTTTGGAATGATCTTGGGATAGACCTGACCATCGCCTGAGGCCAAACGGATTTCCCCACGGCTTTCCGGGCGTAACTGACAGACCGACATGGTGAACGCCGAGAACTTGTCGGCCCCCTTACCAGGGTTTTCGGCAGATAGGGGTTGGACGTGGAATTGCACATCCGGCGTTTCCAAGTCTTTGCGTGTTTTCATGAAACCGGTGGCAAGGCTGGCGGCCATCGTCATTGGGCCTGTGCGACTCGTAATATATTTTATACCAATCTTGGCCTGCCCAAACAGACTGCCGACTTCGTCGTTCAGGGTTGGTTCATTACATTTATAAACCAAACGGGCCTGCAGGTGGTCCTGCATGTTCTTGCCCACGCCATTCAAATCTTTTTTAACCTCAATGCCGTGCTCTTGCAGTTGGGCGGTTTCGCCGATGCCTGACAACATGAGCAACTGAGGGGAGTTGATAGACCCGCCGCTTAGAATCACCTCGCGGTTGGCTTTCACCACCACTTCGGCACCGCTGCGGTCTTTATAGGTGACACCAGTTGCCACACCGTTTTCGATATTCACCTTTTGCACTTGGGCATGGGTGACGATCTGCAAATTTGAACGGCTGCGGGCAGGGTTTAGGTAGGCAACGGCCGTGGAACAGCGTCGCCCGTTCTTTGATGTCAGTTGGAAAAAGCCAACGCCCTCTTGGGTTTCACCGTTGTAATCGGAGTTGAAAGGGTAACCCGCCGCTTGCGCCGCTTCGACCCATGCGTCTGTGATAGGGCGTTGAATGCGCATGTTGGACACAGACAATGGACCGTCGTCACCGTGATAGTCATTCGCACCGCGTTCGTTATTTTCTGCCTTTTTGAAAAGGGGAAGCACATCATCCCACGACCAGCCCGTGTTGCCCATTTGGGCCCAGCGATCATAGTCCTGCGCCTGACCGCGCACATATAAAAGACCGTTAAGTGAGGAAGAGCCGCCCAGAACCTTGCCGCGCGGCCATTCAATGGAACGACCATTTAGGCCAGCGTCTGGTTCAGTCTTGTAGCACCAGTCGACGTTTGGATTGTGAATCGTCTTGAAATAGCCAACTGGGATGTGAATCCACGGATTTAGGTCGCGACCACCCGCTTCTAGCAAAATAACTTTGTTTAAGGGATTGGCGCTTAATCTATTGGCTAAAACACAGCCAGCAGAGCCAGCACCAACAATAATATAGTCCGCTTCCACAAGGATTCTCCCGACTGCCATAATTAAGGCTATACAGATTGAATTTACCATAATACACTTTTTTGATAATAAAAGTCTCATTAATTGACAATAGGGAGAAATGTCATGGGAATTAACGGTAGAATCGGGAATCTATCCCGTCGCGATCTATTTCGCGTAGCAGGCAAGTACGGCATGAGCTCAACGCTCATGGCAGCGGGGGGCTTCGGGGGAGCGATGAGCCTTGCAAACTTGGCTACTGCAGCAGAATCCACGTATGAAAAGCGTTTCTCAAAACCAGCGAAACACACATTCAAATTTGGTGCTGCTGGCTTCAACCAACGCAACCTTTTGATCGAACGCGCAGGCGCTTTGGAATTCGCACGCGACCTCGAAGCACGTACAGACGGTGAGATTCGCATCGAATTCATCGGCGACAACCAAATCTGCGGTCAAACATCCTGCGTTGAGAAATGTCAGCAAGGCATCGTAGACTTCTACGCGGCCTCCACACAGAACTCAGCCGGTGGTGCACCGTACTTGAACGTACTTGATTACGCGTACATGTTCCGTAACCGCGCTGACCAATACCACTTCTTGTATTCACCAGCGTCTGCAGCGTTGCTTCGTGAGCCTTATGAAAAACGCCACGGTCTAAAACTGTTGTTCTCACACGCTGAACTTCGCGGCATCCAGTTGGGTCTCGCTTGGGAAGATAAGCCAACGGTAACGTCTGTTGAAGATCTTGCAGGGACAAAGAACCGCGTAACAGGTACACAGCTTGGCCGTATCGCCATGAAAGCTTTGAACTTGAACCCAGTTCCAGTTGCTTGGGAAGAAACACTTGATGGCCTAAAGCAGGGCTTGATCGATGGTGCAGAAACATGGGCGTCTGCTGTTGCTTACGCAAACATGTCACCAGTTGTTTCCCAGTCCGTACACTTGAACTTCTTCTGTGGTACAGAAGCGACTTCAATGAATGCTGGCGTATTCGATAGCCTGTCAGGCGATCTACAAGACGCAGTTCTGGAATCTTCTTACTGGGCGCAAACACACGTTCAAGCGGCGAATGAGGCTGCACTTGTGAAAACTGTTGGTCAATCTGATCCACAGCTTCCAGGTACAATCTTCGCGCAAAACAACGTGCGTAACGCATTCTTGTCCGACGCTGAGATCAAGAAAGCGGAAGAAATGTGCTCACCTGAGTTCCAACCACAGTTGTGGGAAGACTGGCGCGAGCGCCTTAACGGCTGGTCCGGCGGCCGTGACACGTACCAAGAAATCTATGACGAAGTGCGTACAATTTCTGGAGATACTCTGCCAGAAAATGTTGAACCACGTCGTTGGTGGAAAGGCTAATCCACGCGGATTAGTTTTGGGCCGATCCGTTTTTTGCGGGTCGGCCTTTTTTTATAGCTTTTTAGAAAAAAGACGATGACATTCAAAGTGTGCACTAACAGGAGGGAGAACCTGTCGTGTGGTCTTTAGATGTTAAAAGGGGGGATACCTAATATGTCGATTTGGTCCGAAGCAGCAGCCATTATACCTGCCATCATGTCTGGTGACTCGTGGGAAATGAATACTGCGTTCAAGAAAGATGGAATGTGGTTGTTCAGTGCGGTGCTCACACTACTTGGCGGCATTCTTGCGCATAACATTTTCAAATATGTGCCCTTTATTGAGCGTCACTTAGAGCGCACCATTGCGGTCGCGATGTACATCATGATTGCAGCAATCATTTTCTGGGGTGTGGTCGACCGGTTTGTGTTTTCAAACCAGTGGTCTGGATCAACAACCATCCCACCGTTCCTATTCATGGTCATGGCGTGGTTCGCCTGTTCCTATAACGTGAAATTGCGCACGCACCTTAGTTTTAGCGAATTCCGCTCAAAGATGTCCCCACGCAACCAAATGGGTGTTCTTTCAATGGACACGGTTCTGTGGCTTGGCTTTTGCTTGCTGGCAATTACCACTTCGCTTCGGTTCACGGTGCTTTCCGCTCAGAACTTTCAGATGGTCGACGGTGTCGATGACACGATGAAATGGTGGTTCTACATCACTGTGCCAATCGCGTTCACCATGATGTCAGGCCGTGTAATCGGTAACTGGCTAGAGGATTTTGGCAACTACAGATCCGGAAACACAATTATCAAACAAGCCGTAATTGGGGGGGATGTCTAATGACCGACGCAACATGGATCACGCTTATTTCGCTGGGCGTCACGATGTTCTTCATGCTGGGCACACCTGTCTTGCTGGTTATCTTTTACTGGGTGGTGGGCTGTAGCTTTGTCATCGACCTTCCACTCGACAACACAGGCAACGAGTTGCTGAACGTGTTCAACAAGGGGTTTGCTCTGCTCGCAATGCCGCTGTTCATCCTAACAGGGGACTTGATCAACCAATCAGGGATCGCGCGACGATTATCGGACTTTGCCTACTCTTGCTTGGGCTGGCTGCGCGGCGGTCTTGCAATGGCGGCGATCTCAGCTTGTGGTTTGTTCGCAGCGATCTCTGGATCAAACTCTGCGACAACTGCAACAATCGGTTCAATGCTACACCCAGAAATGGTCAAAGG